>NZ_JBFAMQ010000002.1:0-159618 GCF_040674615.1 Glycomyces sp. NPDC049804 | reverse complement strand
GGGGGTTCACCTCCCCGCCGCGTACCCACGGGGGCCTGCGGGGGCCCCCCGCGTGTTTTTTATCCTTTTGGGGTGCGTGGGGGGGGGGGGTGTTGCGGCCCCCCCCCGCCGCGCTTCTTACTGCTTGACCTGGGACCGGAGGCGCAGGTCGGCCACGTTGCGGCCCGCGGCGACGGTCCAGGCGCCCGGGACGGTGCGCCAGGCGCGGTGGGCCTCGCTCCAGAACTGGAACGAGCGCTCCTCAAGCGGGATGGCGACCTCGACGGTCTCGCCGGGGGCGGCCTCGATCGCGGCGAAGCCCGCGAGGCGGTGGGTCTCGATGCCGCCTTCGATGTCGACGCCCGACTCGGGCGAGAGGTAGACCTGGACGACCTCGCGGCCGGTCACCGCGCCGCTGTTGCGGACCCGCACCCGGGCCTCCCCGCCCGTGACGATGAGGTCCTCGTACGCCCACTCGGTGTAGGACAGGCCGTGCCCGAACCAGTACGCGGGCTCGTAGCCGTCGCGCTGCTCCCAGGCGCGGTAGCCGATGAAGATCCCCTCGTCGTAGTGGAGTTCGCCGTTCTCGGGGACGACCTGGACGACCGGCGCGTCCTCGAGGCGGCGCGGCCACGTGGTGGTGAGCCGCCCGCCCGGTTCGGCGCCGAGCAGGACGTCGGCGAGCGCGTTGCCGCCCTCCTGGCCGGGGAACCAGGTGAGGAGGATCGCGGCCACGTCGTCGGACCAGGGCATCTCGACCGGTGAGCCGGTGTTGACGACGACGACCGTGTTCGGGTTGGCCTCGGCGACGGCCGCGACGAGCTCGTCCTGGCGGCCCGGCAGGCGCAGGTCGGGCCGGTCGAAGCCTTCGGACTCGGTGAGCGCGGTCGTGGAGACCACGACGACGGCCACGTCGGCCTCGCGGGCCGCTTCGACGGCCTCGGCGATGAGCCGGTCCTCGTCGGGGCGCGGCGGGGTGTGCATGAGCCCGAACAGCACCGAGGGCGGGAAGCCGGGCGGGAAGGAGAACGGCGTGAACTCGTGGCGGACCGGGATCTCCTGGCCCGCTTCGAGGTGCAGTGTCGCGCGCTCGATGCCGGGGCCGAAGAAGGCCTCGAACGGGTCGTCGGTGGCGTAGTCCTGGTCGCCCTCGAAGACGACCTCGTCGCCGATCACGAGCCGGTGGTGGCCCAGGCCCCTGGTGCCGAAGACGTGGTCGCCGGTCTCGGCGACGGTGAAGACGCCGTCGAGGAGGGCCAGCCGGAAGTCGTCACGGGCGAGGTCGCCCGGCAGGTAGCCCATCCATTTGACGTCGCCGTTCGCGAGCGGTTCGGGGTCGAGTTCGGTCCCGTCGGCCCGCACGGGCCGCGCCTTGAGGTCGAAGCCCTTGCCCGCGGCCTCGATCTGCTCGAAGAGGTCCACGCCCTGCGCGTACCGGACGCGGTCGCCGAGGGCGGCGGTGAGGCCGTCGAGCGGGGAGACCACTGCGGTCGGGAACACGGTCGCGGAGCCGCCGCCGAGGACGCGGGCCTTGGCCGCGGCCGGGCCGATGAGCGCGAGCCGCTGGACCGCGTCGGCCCGGAGCGGGAGGATCGCGGCCCCGCCGCCTTCGGGCGCGTCGTTCTGGGCGAGCACGAAGGACCGCTGGGCGATCTCGCGCAGCAGCGCCTCGGGGTCGGCGACGGCGGCATTGCGCTCGCTCACCGCGGCCTCGACGCCTTCGAGGGCGCCGACGCGGGCGGCGAGGGTGAGCATGCGGCGCACCGCGTCGTCCACGTACGCCTCGCTGGTGCGGCCTTCGCGAACGGCCGCGACGAGATCCGCGCCGTAGACCGTGAACGGCCCGGGCATGGCGAGGTCGAGCCCGGCTTCGATGCCCTCGACGGTGTGGCGGGCGGCGCCCCAGTCGGAGACGTTGAAGCCGTTGAAGCCGAACTCGTCGCGCAGGACCGCCATGAGCTCCTTGTGCGCGGTCATGGTGTGCCCGTTGACGGAGTTGTACGCGGTCATGACGCCCCACGGCCGCACGGCGGCGGTGATCATCTCGAAGGGCCGCAGGTAGAGCTCGCGCAGGGCCCGCTCGCCGATGATGTTGTCCACGGTGAACCGGTCGGTCTCGGCGTCGTTGCCCACGTAGTGCTTCATGGTGGTGCCCACGCCGCACTCCTGGACCCCGGCGACGTACGCCTGGGCGATGCGCCCGGTCAGGTACGGGTCCTCACTGAACGCCTCGAAGTGGCGCCCGCCCAGCGGGGAGCGGTGGAGGTTGATGGTGGGCGCGAGCAGCACGTCCACGTCTTTGCGGATCGACTCGGCCGCGAGCAGGTTCCCGATGCGGCGCACCAGCTCCGGGTCCCAGGACGCGGCCTGCGCGGTCGGGCTGGGCAGCGCCAGGGACGGGTCCGCGACGGTCCAGCGGCGCCCGCGCACCCCGATCGGGCCGTCCGATACGGTCATGGACCGCAGGCCCGCCTCGGGCACGCCGATCGTGCGCCACATGTCGAGCCCGGCCAGCAGGTCGGCCTTCGTCTCGAGGTCCATCGTCGCCAGGGCCGCTTCCACGGCCGCCGCGTACTCGGGCCGGTCGGCGGGGATCGTCCAGTCGCTCATTCCCGTTCCTTTCTCTGGTGTGTCATTTCGGTCGTATCAGTTCGGGCGGGTCACCGCACCCGCTTGACGCGGAGCACGCTCACAGCGCCGCCGACCGCGACGGCGGCGGCAGCGGCGAACAGCAGGGCGTAGTTCCCGCCGCCGCCCACGGACAGCACCGCGGTGGCGGCCAAGGGGAGCAGCACCTGCGGGAACCCGTTGGCGAGGTTCGCGACGCCGAGGTCCTTCGCGGGGGCGTCGGGGTTCGGCAGCGTCTGGAACACCAGCACCGCGTCCACGGCGGCGAACAGCCCGCCGGAGACCGAGAGCACCAGCTGCGCGGCCACGATCATCGGCAGGTTCGGCGCGGTCGCCAGCAGGACGAGGCCCGCCGCCGAGATGAGCCCGGACGCGACGAACAGCGGGCGGCGCCGCCCGATCCGGTCCGAGAGCCAGCCGCCGCCCAGGGCCACGGCGGTCTGCAGCGCGTAGCTGGCCAGGAAGAGCACGCCCACGACCCCGCCGGCCTCGGCCGCGGTCAGGTCGAGCCGCGCGGCGGTGAAGTACACCATGTAGACCATGGGCGCGGCCCCGCCGAAGACGAGCAGGAACTTCGCCAGCCACACCCACCCGAAGTCGGGGTGGCGCCGCGGATCGAACACGAACGTGGCGCCGATCGCCTTGAGCGAGAACGGCTCCCGCGGGGCCTCCACCCGCGGGTCCTGGAACGCGAGCACGAACTGCGCGGCCAGGGCGACCGCGAGCGCGCACGGGATCATGAACATCAGCCGCGTGTCCTGGGTGAGCGCCGCGAGCCCGGAGCCGGCGAGGATGCCGCCGGTGACGGCCGCGCCGAACGCGCCCGAGACCCGGCCCTGGTCCTTCGCCGGGACCTGGTCGGGCACCGAGGCCATCGTCCCGGCCAGCGCCGCGTTGAACCCCGCCTGCGCCAGCGCCCAGCCGAACACCAGCGCCCACACCTGCGGGACGAACGCGATCACCGCGATGCCCGCCGTGCCGACCGCGATGCCGCCCGCGATCCAGGGCCGCCGGCGGCCGAAGCGCGAGCGGGTGGCGTCCGAGAGGCGGCCCCAGACCGGGCCGCCGAACATGCCGACGGCCGCGCCCACGCTGAGGACCATCGCGTAGACGGCCTCGTAGTCGGCGCCTGCGACGGCTTCGACGCGGACGGCGAGCGTGATGATCGACGGGGTCATCAGGGCGGTCCACAGGCCCCAGTTCGACAGGGCCGCACGCACGATGAAGCCCTTGGGGGCGGCCGCGGGCCGCGCCGGGGCCGGGGTCGGGTCGACCGTCATCGATAGGGCCGCTCCGCTGCGGCGAGGGGAAGTCACGACCCGGAGTCTGCCATGTCTACCGAGTGATCGGTAGATTTGTTTATCGAATTGTGACACTCTATGCTGGAGCACCCGACCGCTCAGATTCGAGAAGCACCCATGCCCAGTCAGCAAGGCACCCGGCACAGCGCCCGCGGCCAGGCACGCCGCGACGAGATCGTCAAGGCCGCGATCGAGGTCATCGCCGAGCGCGGCTACCGCGGCGCGACCCTCGCCGCCGTCGCCGAGAAGGTCGGCCTCACCCAGCAGGGCCTCCTCCACTACTTCCCGAGCAAGGAGGACCTCCTCATCGGCGTCCTCCTCATGCGCGAACGCTGGGACTCCGGCGGCCGCGACGTCATCGCCGACCCCATGACCATGGCCGCCCACCAAGGCGTCGTCGAGGCCAACGCCCACCGCGAGGCCATCGTGCGCACCTTCTCGGCGCTCCTCGGCGAGTCCGTCACCGAAGAGCACCCCGCCGCCGAGTTCTTCAAGCTCCGCTACCGCCGCGTCCGCGAGGCCTACACCGCGAGCCTGCGCCAGGAATGGGGTGACCGGCTCCCGTCCGGGCTCACCCCGGAGGAGGCCGCGCCGCTCCTCATCGCGATCATGGACGGTCTCCAGTTCCAGTGGCTCCACGAGCCCGAGTCGTTCGACATGCCCGCCGCGTTCCGGGCCTTCGTGCGCCTCCTCGATCCGAAAGCGGCTCAATGACTCTGCCCGCCCTCGCCGCCCTGGCCTGCCCCAACTGCGCGCAGCCGCTCACCCAGGCCGACCGGCGCCTGTCCTGCCCCGACGGGCACTCCTTCGACCTCGCCAAGCAGGGCTACGCGCCGCTGCTCGCGCCCGGCTCGAACGCGACCACCGGCGACACCGCCGACCAGGTCGCCGCCCGCGAGGACTTCCTCGGCTCGGGCGTCTACGACCGACTCATGGCCGCCGTCGCGGCCGCGTCCGTCACCGACGCGCCCGGCGTGGTCATCGAACCCGGTTGCGGCACCGGGCACTACCTCGCCGCCGCGCTGGCGGCCGACCCGTCCCGGGAGGGCGTCGGGCTCGACACCTCGAAGTACGCGCTGCGCCGCTGCGCCAAGCGCGTCATCGCAAGCGACGAACCGCGGCGAGACGCCGGAACCCATGGACGCCTCGCCGCGGTGCTCGCCGACGCGTGGCAGCGACTGCCGGTGCGCGACGGCGCCGCCGCCGCGGTCCTCAACGTCTTCGCCCCCCGCAACGCCGACGAGATCGCGCGCGTGCTCCACCCACGAGGAGCACTCGTGGTCCTCACCCCCCGGCAGGACCACCTGCGCGAACTCGTCGGCGCCTTGGACTTGCTGAGCGTCGACCCCGCGAAACCGCAGCGGACCGCCGACCAGCTCGGGACCCTCTTCGAGGCCGAGCGGACCGACGACATCTCGTATTCGATCGGTTTGGGACACAAGGAGGTGCTGCAGCTGGTCGGCATGGGCCCGAGCGCCCGCCACCTCGACGCCGACGCCCTCGCCGCGGCGGTGGCCGCGCTCCCCGAGCGGATCGACGTCACGGTGTCGGCGTCGGTGACCCGGTGGCGCAAGCGGTAGCGCCGCCCCCGTCCGAGCACTTGTCCTCGTTTGTCTCGACCAGTACGGTACGAACCATCACCCCTGTACCGGCTGGAGATGAGATCAGTGTTCGATGAGAAACGCGCGACGCGGCGCGGCCTGGCCCTCGGCGCGACCGGCCTGCTCGCCCTCGCCGGCTGCGGCACCGGCGACGCCGCCGCCGAAGACCAGGTGACGGTGGCCGCCGAGGCCGGCGTGGAGGAGTTGGGCTTCGAGGTCCTCGAGACCTTCGACCACGACCCCGACTCGTTCACCCAGGGCCTCCAGCTCGCCGAGCACCCCGAGCACGGCACCGTGCTCTACGAGAGCGCCGGCCTCTACGGCGCCTCGGACGTGCGCATCGTCGTCCCCGGCACCGGCGAAGTGCTCGCGTCCCAGGACCTCCCGCCCGAGCAGTTCGCCGAGGGACTCACCCTCACCGACGCCGACCTGTGGCAGATCACCTGGCAGGAGCACACCGCCCACCGCCGCGACCCCGTCACCCTCGACATCGTCGAGAGCGTCGAATACGAAGGCGAAGGCTGGGGCATCTGCTATGACGGCGAACGCCTCGTCATGAGCGACGGCACCCCGACCCTCACCTTCCGCGACCCGGTCACCTTCGCCGAGACCGGCACCGTCGACGTGACGCTCGACGGCGAGCCGGTCACGCAGATCAACGAGCTCGAGTGCGTGGGCGGCCAGGTCTGGGCCAACCTCTGGCTGACCGACCAGATCGTGCGCATCGACCCCCAGACCGGCGAGGTCGGAGCGGTGGTGGACGCCGCCGGGCTGCTGCCCGAGGAGGACGCGGCCGGGGCCGACGTGCTCAACGGCATCGCCGCCGGCGAGGAGGAGGGCACCTTCTACCTCACCGGCAAGCACTGGCCCAAACTGTTCCTCGTCAGGTTCACTCCGGCCTGAGGCACCGCCCCGGTACCCCAGGCTGCACCCCCGAAGCGGGGGTGCGCAGGATCGTCTGAAGCCCTTGCGGCCCATAGATTCTGGGCATGCGAACCAAGATGATCCCCGCCGCCGCGGCGGCCCTCGGCCTCGTCGGCGTCCTCGCCGCCGGGCAGGGCGCCGCGGCCCATACCCGCGAACTCGACACCGAACACCTCGAATCGCGCCTCGAGGCGTTCGCCGCGCAGGCCGGCGGCTCCGTCCTCGTCCAGGTCGAGCACGGCGACGACACCTGGACCGCGGCCGCCGGCACCCGCGACCTCGGCGCCGACTCGGCCCCGGCGCGCCCGGGCGACCGGGTCCGCATCGGCAGCGTCACCAAGTCGATGACCGCCGCCGTCGTGCTCCAGCTCGAAGGCGAAGGCCTCCTCGACCTCGACGACCCGATCGGCGATCACCTCCCCGGACTCCTGCCCTACGAAGCCGACCCGACCGTCCGGCAGCTCCTCCAGCACACCAGCGGCGTCCCCGACTGGCTCAAGCTCGCCTACCCGGGCATCGGGAGCGGCGACTTCACCGAGCTGTACGCCGGCTACCGCACCCATTACGAGCCCGAGGCGATCGTCGCGATCGCCGCCGCCGAAGACCTCGACTTCAAGCCCGGCACCGACTGGTCCTACTCCAACACCGGGTACACCGTCCTCGGCATGCTCATCGAGGAGCTCACCGGCAACCGCCTCCGCGACGAGCTCGAGGAGCGCGTCTTCGAACCCGCCGACCTCGACCGCACCTACCTCCCGCGCGACGGCACCGCCGGCATCCGCGGCCCGCACGCCGTCCCGTACGTCACCACCGGCGACCCGGGCCGCCCCTACTTCGACGCCACGGCGCTGTCCAACACCCAGACCTGGGCCGGCGGCGGCGTCATCTCCACGGTGGGCGACCTCAACGACTTCTACGAGGCGCTCTCCGAGGGCACCCTCCTCACCGCCGAGCAGTTCGCCGCGGCCTCCGCGTTCATGGACACCGGCGGGAGCTACGACTACGGGCTCGGCCTCGGCGCGGTCGAGATCGACTGCGGCGAAGGCGAAGAGCAGGTCTACGGCCACCACGGCGACGGCCTCGGCCACCAGACCCAGTCCTTCCACTCCGCCGACGGCGAACGCCGCTTCACCGTCTCCTGGAGCATCGACGACAAAGCCGGGTACGGCGACGAGGACGCCTTCGACAAGGCCCTCTCCGACCTGACCGCGACCGCCCTCTGCGAGGCCTAGCGCCACTCCCGACCGGCCCGGCGTCCACGCGCCGGGCCGGTCGCACGCCCCAAGCGCCCGTGGGGAACCGCGCACACACCGTCCTGAGTGAACGGTCCCACGCGAAAGCGGGAATTGCGCGGAAGGTTCGGGTACGCCATGATGAGGTCATGGCCATCACACCCCTGGACCGATTGCTGGAGTACAAGATGCACCTCTTGACCGACTCCCGGCAGCCCCGCGCCTACGCCACCTGGTGGCAGGACCTCACCACCGCGGCCTTCTCCGCATGGTTCTTCGGCGGCCTCGTCCTCGACGTCAACGCCCACGCCCGCGGCTGGGCCGAGTCGTTCTTCACCTGGTGGCACCTGGCCTTCTACACCGGCTTCTTCGCCACCGCCGCCTGGATCGCGTGGATGTTCGCGCGCGCCCACCGCGCCGACGGGCGCACCGGCATGGCCGCCGTCCCGCACGGCTACGGCCCCGCCGTCGTCGGCGTGCCCCTCTTCCTCGTCTCCGGCATCGCCGACATGATCTGGCACGAGGTGCTCGGCGTCGAGACGAGCCTCGCGATCCTCTTCAGCCCCTCGCACCTCACGCTCGCCGCGGGCGGCGTCCTCATCGTCGCCGCGCCCCTGCTCTCGGCCTGGCGCCGCGCCGCCCTCAGCGCCGAACCCGAGCCGATCCCGCTCGAGGCCCGCATGGCCGCCCCGGCCCTCTCCCTCGGCTACATCACGACCGCGCTCGTGCTCTTCCTCGCCTACCTCGTGCCGCACACGAACTCCCCGCACGCGGTCGCCCAGGCGCTGCGCGGCCCGAACGTCTTCGAGGGCTTCCCGGTGGCGGGCATCGTGTTCACCACGGTGCTCGTGCTCGCGCTGGCGGTGCTCATGACGGGCCGCTTCCGGCTCCCCTTGGGGTTCTTCACGGTCGCGTTCGCGTACCCGGCGGTCATGGCCGGCGCGTACACGGGCTTCGAGTACGGCGGGTACGTGTGGATCTTCCTGCTCTCGGGCGCCTGGCTCGACTTCCTGATCTGGCTCATCCGGCCCGAGCTGCGCCGCCGCCGCGACCTGCTGGTGCTCGCCGGGGGCTGGGCGGTGCCGATCTGGGCCGCGTTCCTCATTGCCACCGGCGCGGCCACCGGCGTGTGGCCCGCCGTCGAGATCGGGCTGGGCGCGCCGGTCGTCGCGGCGGCCGTGGGCGGCCTGTTCATGCTGGTGGTCCAGCCCGAGCGGCGCGACGCGGTGCGCCCCGTGGAGGTCGAGCCCTCGCCGTTCGACGACGTGATCGCCCGCGCCAAGGCCATGACGGCGAACAAGCCCGCCGAATAGCGGACGGCCCCGGCGCGGAGCCGGGGCCGATCCTCTACTGCCGCAGTGCCGCGAGGCTTTCGGTCATCAGCGCCGCGGTGATGAGCGCCGTGCTCGTGCCCTTCGAGCGGCACGCGTACGCGCCCGCGACGCGGCCCGCGTCGAGCGCCGCCGCGAGGTCGCCGCCCTGGGCCCGCGCCCACAGCAGGCCCGAGACGAACGCGTCGCCCGCGCCGTTCGAGTCCACCGGCGCCCAGTCGGCCCAGGCCGGGACCGCCGCGCCGAGCTCGGCGACGGGGTCGATCGCGTCGTAGTGGGCGAGGTCGCCGCCGCGCTCGAGGACGTAGCCGCCGTGCTCGCCGTCGGTCGCGATCACGACCGAGGCGCGGCCGTTGTCGATGATCCAGCGCATGGCCTTCTCGGGGTCCCCGCCGAGCTTGGCGGCCGAGAGGGTCACGAGGTCGGCGCGGAGGGCGAAGGCCTTCTGGTGCTCGGCCTCGCCGTCCCAGCCGTGCAGGTCGGTCGAGACCGTGACGCCCTCGGGGATCGCGGTGAGCACGTCGCGGGTGTGGTTCGGGATCGAGACGTGGACGTGCCTGGCCTCGGCGACGTGCGGGCCGAAGAACTCGGCGGGCATGCGCAGGTCGGCGTCGTGGCGGTAGTCGTAGAAGGAGTACCGGCGCCCGCCCGCGTCGACGAGGTTGACCGAGCGCGAGGTGCCGTTGGGGGAGATGAGGTGGCGGAAGTCGAGGCCGTGCCGCTCGTAGTGGCGCAGCACCAGCTTCCCCTGCTCGTCGTCGCCGATGTAGTCGATGAAGCGGGTGGTGAGCCCGAGGTGGAGGCAGCCGAGCGCGACCCCGTTGCCGGTGTGCGCCACGTAGTCGTAGATCGGCTCCACGCCGAGCGAGTCGCCGTCGCCGATCGCGATCTCGGGGACGCGCACGATGGTGTCGACGCCGACGCCGCCGACGACCAGGATGTCGAGCATGTGATTCCTTTGCAAGAAATTGCAGGATACAGTGGAAATGATTGCAGGCATCGACCTTAGGTCGATGCCCGCCATCGGTCAAGCCCTATCCAACCCTGACCCGCCCCCGCCGGATCGCGTAGGCGAGCACCGCCGCGCCGAGCGCCGGGCCCCACAGCCAGAACGGGAAGCTCAGCAGGCCCATCGCCGGCTCGCCGTTGCGGATGCCCAAGACCGCCATGGGCACCGCCATGAAGGTGAACATCGCGGCCATGATCGCGCCGGGCACGATCGCGACCATCGGCGGCACCGGGCGGCCCTTGAAGGCGAACATCCAGAACGGCCACCGCTCGCCCCACTTCTGGGTGAGGCCGAGGCAGAGCACGCCGCCGCCCAGCGCGGCGGTGCCGAGGAGCAGGCCCCAGACCCGCATCTCGAGCGGGAACGACGCGTCGTCGATCGGCCCGACGCCCACGTACGGCCAGGGCGTCAGCCAGGTCATCCGCACCAGGCCGTACGGGAGGGCGCATGCGAACGCGGTCCAGGCCGCGACCCTGCCCCACTTCGCGGCGCGCTCGGGGGCGGCCCAGGCCGGCGCTGGTTCGCCGTCGCCGCGCGTCAGCACCAGCTGCAGCGTCAGGGCGGCCCAGATCGCGGCACCCGCGACCGTCCAGAGCTGGGCGAAGAAGTAGCCGCTGAGGCCGGCCATGGTCCGGCCGAGCTCCGCCGCGAACGAACCGACCGCGGCGTAGTCGACCACGCCGGTGACGCCGAGTCCGACGAGGACCGCGGCGATCGCGGCGGCGGTGGCGAGGCGGGCCGCCGCACCGCGCGCCAGGACCACCGGGACCGTCACGGCCCCGATCGGAATGAGGAACGCGCACAGGTAGCCGGCGAGCGAGATCGGCGAGATCGTGGTCAGCAGCAACCCGAAGACCGCGGCGTAAAGCGCGGTGAGCGGCCACAGCCGCGGCCTCGCCCGGGCGATGAGGAGCCCGCCGAGCCCGGCCGCGAGGAGCGCGCCGGGGGCGAGCCAGTCGGGGACCGCCGCGGGGAGGGGGATCGTGGGGTCGAACAGCTCGTGCGAGTACGGGCCGCTCTCGGGGTCGAGGAGCTGCCACAGGCCGATCGGGAAGGCCAGGAGCGACCAGAGGAACGCGGCGAGCACGGTCGCGCGGGCGAGTCGGGTGGGCCGCCGGAGCGGCAGTTGCGTTGTCATGCCTACAGATTCGCGATTTCCGGGGTCGATGCCCTCCCGCGCGCGGGCGAACCGCCTCCCCCGGGAGGGGGAACCGCGCGGGGGATCCCGGGGCGCGGACGACCCTGGGCCGCAACACTGCCGACCTGCGATTGCAATACCTGTTCGAGAAGGTCACGGACTCATCACAAACAGGGCCGGGTGTGGTCACGACCTCTGCCATCGCCTCCACTACCGGCATAGTGTGTAACTCGGATCACGCAAACCTCCAAGTCTTTGCGCGTGACCTCTCTCTCGAACAACCTAGGAGCATCCATGTCTCGCTTTCCCCGAGCGCTGCTGGCAGTCGCCACAGCGGGTATCACAGCGCTCTCGCTCACCGCGTGCGGTGAGGACTCTGGTTCCGGTGGCACTGACTGCGAAAGCGACGCCCTGAAGATCGGCACGATCCTGCCCCAGACCGGCTCGCTGGCCTTCCTCGGCCCGCCCGAGTTCGCCGGCGTCGACCTGGCCATCAAGGAGATCAACGAGGCCGGAGGCGTCCTCGGCTGCGACGCCGAGGTCTACCACCAGGACTCGGGCGACACCACCTCGCCCATCGCCAGCGAGTCGGCCGACGCGCTCATCCGCCAGGGCGTCCACACCGTCATCGGCGCCGCCTCCTCCAGCGTGTCGCTCAGCTTCATCGACAAGCTCTACCAGGAGGGGATCGTCCAGATCTCCCCGGCGAACACCTCGCCGGAGTTCACCACCTACCCCAACGGCGACTACTACTTCCGCACCGCGCCCTCGGACGTGCTCCAGGGCCGCGTCCTCGCCGACCAGATCATCGCCGACGGCCACGAGAAGATCGTGATCCTGGCGCTGCAGGACTCCTACGGCACCGGCCTGGCCGAGTCCGTGTCGACGAACTTCACCGACTTCGGCGGTGAAGTCCTCGACACCATCGTGTACGACCCGGCCGCGACCGAGTTCTCCGCCGAAGCCGGCCGCGTGGCCGACGCCGGCGCCGACGCCGTCGTCCTCATCACCTTCAACGAGATCGTGAACCTCGCCCCGGCCCTCGCCGAGGAAGGCATGAGCGCCCAGGACCTCGGCTGGTACTTCGTCGACGGCAACCTCTCCAACTACGGCGACCAGTTCCCGGCCGGCTTCCTCGAGGGCGCCAAGGGCACCTACCCGGGCGCCGACACCGCCGGCATCCAGGACCGCCTGCTCGAAGTGGACCCGGAGCTGACCGACTTCACCTACGGCCCCGAGTCCTACGACGCCACCGTGCTGGCCGCGCTCGCCGCGATCCAGGGCGGCAAGGTCGACTCCGACACGATCAAGGACAACCTGATCGACGTCAGCCGCGGCGGCACGAAGTGCAACGGCTTCACCGAGTGCGCCGAGCTCCTTGAGAACGACGAGGACATCGACTACGAGGGCTACTCCGGCCCCATCGAGTTCTCGGCCGAGGGCGACGTCTCCGCCGCGACCATCGGCATCTACCAGTACCAGGCCGACAACACCTTCATCAACCTCGAGTACAAGTTCGGCAGCCTCGAGGGCTAGCCGAGAGCTCCGCTGGAAACGGCGATGCCCCTCCGGACCACAGGACCGGAGGGGCATCGCCTTATCCGTGTTCTAGCGAGCCTTCCCGAGCGTGCCCAGGTACAGCTCGACCACCTTCGGATCGTCGATGAGGCTCGCGCCGGGACCGGTGTAGGCGCTCCGGCCCTGGTCCAGCACATAGCCTCGGTCGCAGATCTGGAGGCACCGCCGGGCGTTCTGCTCGACCATGACCACCGTGACACCCGTCTGGTTGATCTGCTTGGTGTTGAAGAAGACCTCGTCCTGCATCGCCGGGGACAGGCCCGCCGACGGCTCGTCCAGCAGCAGCACCGACGGCTCCATCATGAGCGCCCGGCCCATCGCCACCATCTGCCGCTCGCCGCCCGACAGGGACCCGGCCCGCTGCGCGCGCCGCTCCCCGAGGATCGGGAACAGGTCCGTCACGAACTCGAACCGCTCCCGAAAGGCCTTCGGACGCAAGAATACGCCCATCTCCAGGTTCTCCTCGACAGTGAGCGCCGAGAACACGTTGTTCGTCTGCGGCACGAAGCCCACGCCGAGCGGCACCAGCTGGTGCGCCTTCTTGTTCGTGATGTCCTGTCCGCGCAGCGTCACCGTGCCCGAGGTGATCCCCACCAGGCCGAACATCGCCTTCAGCAGCGTCGACTTCCCGGCCCCGTTCGGGCCGATGATCCCCACCAGCTCGCCCTCATCGGCGTACAGGTCGGTGCCGTTGAGGATCGACACGCCCGGCAGGTACCCGGCCTCCACCTCGTCGGCGCGCAGCAGCGCGTCCTGCGAGGCCGCCAGGTGCCCCTCCCGGGAGCACACCTCGGTGTCCGACTCCTGCGCCTCGTCCAGGGGCGCCCCCGTGGGGCCGATCCCCGCCGCGGTCTCGTTGTCGCTCATGTCGTCTCCTAATGCTGAGCCGCGTCGTGGTGGGCGCCGAGGTACGCGTCGATGACCCGGCGGTCGGCCGAGATCTGGTCCGGCGTGCCCTCGGTGATCAACTGCCCGGCCGCCATCACCGCCACCCAGTCCGCGATCTCGTGCACCATGTCCATGTCGTGCTCGACGAACAGGACCGTCATCCCGTCCTCGCGCAGGTCCTTGATGTGCTCCAGCAGCGACTGCTTCAGCGCCGGGTTCACCCCGGCCATCGGCTCGTCGAGCATGACCATCTTCGGATCGAGCATGAGCGCCCGCGCCATCTCGAGCAGCTTGCGCTGACCGCCGGAGAGCTCCCCGGCGTAGTCGTCGCGCTTGCGGTCGAGCTTGAACCGCTCCAGCAGCTCCATCGCCTTGGCCCGGTTCGCGGCCTCCTGCGCCCGCCACAGGGGCGGGACGAGCCCGGCCCAGAAGCGCTCGCCGATCTGGTTCCCCGCGCCGATGAGCATGTTGTCCATGACCGTCATGCGGGTGAGCGCCTTCGTCAGCTGGAACGTGCGGACCATGCCCGCCCGCGCCACCTGGTAGGAGCGCATCCGGTCGGCGCGGCGGCCGTCGAACACCCACTCGCCCCGGCTCGGCCGGTCGAAACCGGTGAGCAGGTTGAAGAAAGTGGTCTTGCCCGCGCCGTTCGGCCCGATGAGGGCGGTGATGGTGCCCCGCTGGACCTCCAGGTGCGCCACGTCGACGGCGACGAGGCCGCCGAACGCGCGGCGCACCCCGGTGGCGTTGAGGATCGGGTCCTGCTTGGGCGCACCGGGTTCGGGCGGCACGTCCGCGAGGGACGCGCGCGCCGCCGAGATCCCGGCCCTGAGGGGCGCCGCCTCCGCGGCCGCCGCCTCGGTCTCCGGCTGGGTGTCATCGGACATCGAGCATCAGCTCCCTTCGATTGCCGAGGATGCCCTGCGGCCGGAAGATCAGCAGCAGCACCATGCCGAGGCCCAGCAAGAAGAACACGAGCGGCCCCACCTGCGTCTGGTTGATGGCCCCGGACGGGATCAGACCCGAGGTGATGGCCTGGCTCAGCCCCTGCGAGAAGATGTTGTACAGGAACCAGAACAGCGCCGCGCCGAGCACGGGCCCGAAGATGCGGGCCGCGCCGCCGAGGATGAGGACCACATAGAAGTAGAACGTGAAGTCCGTCGAGAACGTGTCGGGCTGGACGTTCGCGCGGCTCAGCGCGAACACGAACCCGGCCACCGCGCCGATGATGCCGCCGATGACCAGCGCCTGCATCTTGTACGCGAACACGTTCTTGCCGAGGCTGCGCACGGCCTCCTCGTCCTCGCGGATGCCCTTGAGGACCCGGCCCCACGGGCTGTGGACGAGCAGGGCCAGGACGACGCAGAAGAACGCCACCAGCACCCAGCCGATCAGCATGACCCACAGGTCGCGGTGGGAGTACTGGAGGTCGAACAGTCCGAAGTCGACCGTGAGGCGGCCGCTCTCCATGGAGACGAACCCGAACGTCCAGGTCGCGTCCTCCGGGACCGGGTTCAGCGCGAAGAACGGGTCGGAGAACCCGCGCATGCCGTCCGAGCCGCCGGTGTGCTCCGACCAGACCGTCGCGCGGAAGAGCCGCCGCACGATCTCGGCCGCCGCGATCGTGACGATCGCGAGGTAGTCGGCGCGCAGCCGCAGCGTCGGGATGCCCATGAGCAGCGCCAGCACCACCGCGCAGGCGAGCCCGACGAGGATGCCCCACCAGAACGGCAGGCCGAAGGCCACCACCGCGAGCGCGAGGCCGTAAGCCCCGACCGCGGCGAACGCGGCCTGGCCGAAGTTGAGCAGGCCCGTGTAGCCGAACTGGAGGTTGAGGCCGATGGCGCCGAGCGCGTACACGAGCATGGTCGGCCCGATGGCCTGCGTGAGCGCCTGGCTGAAGACGAAGTGCCAATCCATTTCGCTCTCCTAGCCGATTCGCTCGCGACGGCCCAGGATGCCCTGCGGCCGGGTGAGCATGATGATGATGAGGACCGCCAGCGCGCCGACGTACTTCAGCTCGGGGGCGATCACCAGCGTCGACAGCTGCACGAACACGCCGATGAGCATCGCGCCGACGAACGCGCCGAACGCGGTGCCGAGCCCGCCGAGGACGACCGCGGCGAACACCATGAGGAGCAGGTGCTGGCCCATGTCGAACTTGATGCCGTCGCTGATGCCCAGGAACACGCCGGACATGGCCGCGAGGCCGCCGCCGATCGTCCACACCAGGCGCACGACCTGGTTCACGTCGATGCCGGTGGAGGCCGCGAGCGAGGGGTTGTCGGCGACCGCGCGGGTGGCCTTGCCGAGCCGCGTGTAGACGAGGGCGATGCCGACCGCGATGCAGACGACGAGCGCGATCGAACCGGTCACGACTTCCTTCGGGGTGACGACGAGCCAGCCGAAGTCCCAGGGCTTCTGACCGACGAACTCGTCGTAGCGCTGGCGTTCGCCGCCGACGAAGAACAGGGTCACGTTGCGGATGAGCAGGGCGACGCCGATCGAGATGATCATCATCGAGACGAGGCCGGTGCCGCGCTTGCGCAGCCGCGACCACAGGCCCCAGTCCTGGAGCCAGCCGAAGGCGGCGCCGAGGAGGACGGCGGCGATCGCCGCGATCCACACGGGCACGCCGAAGGTGAGGTTGAACAGCAGGGCCATGACCGCGCCGAAGGTGACGAGGTCGCCGTGGGCGAAGTTGGTGAGGCCGGTCGTGCCGAACACCATCGAGAGGCCGACGGCCGCCAGGGCGATCATGAGGCCGAAGTGGAGCCCGGAGACGAGGAGGCTGACGGCGCGGGTGGCGCCGCCCTCGTCCTCGATCTCGGCGAGGTTCTCGCCGTTCTCGGCCGTGTCGGCCTCGGAGCTCGATTCGCCGTCGCCGGGGGCCTCGCCGGTCGCGTCGCCGCCGGAGGAGGGTTCGTCCCCGCCGGGGCCGGCGCCGCCGGCGACCTGTGTGTCCAGCGGGAACAGCACGGTCCGGTCGGAGCTGATGCTGACTTCGAGCGAGGGCTTGCCGTTGCGCACGACCAGGCCGTCGGGGAGCGTTGACTCGTCGAGGGTGACGACGTAGTCCCCGCCCGCTTCGAGCGGGACGGACCACGTGCCGTCCTCGCCGCTCTGGACCGTGGCGACCTCGGTGCCGGCGGCGTCGGTGACGGTGATCGAGACACCCGCGACCGGTTCGTCCTGCTGGTTCTCCAGGGTGCCGTGGACGCCGAAGGCGTCCTGGGCGGTGGCGCTGCTGTTCACCCCCAGCCCCAGCAACAGGCCGGCGAACGCAGCCGACAGCAACAACACTGCACGTCTCAATGGGCCCCCTCGGGAGGTTTGGGCGTCGGAACCCGCGCATCGTGGATTGTTCGAGAAACACGAAACGACGGGAGTGAGTCGGATCTTATGGAGAGCTGGCCCACAAACGCAGGGGTCGTTATCGAACCGTTGCAATTGTGGCTCAGATGTTACCGGCGGGCACCTCCGTGACGCCCGACCGTTCCTTACGTCCGTTGCCGCCGCATTCGGGGCCGATGAAGTCCTTGCGACGTTCCTGCGCCCCGCCCGCGCCCGCCGCGTTCCCCTCCGGACACCGACCGGCCACGCGGTGTGAGAGGATATTGCCCGCTCGGGGCAGTAGCTCAGCTGGTTAGAGCAGCCTGCTCATAACGGGTCGGTCGCGGGTTCAAGTCCTGCCTGCCCTACGAGTGAGGCCCTGCTTGCGCAGGGCCTCTTTTCTTTGTGTCGCAGCGGTTCTGTCGGTTTTCGGATGGTTGCCTGAGCGTGTCGGTCGCTCTGGATCGCAGGTGCGCGTCGTTAGCCTCGTTTCATGCAGCGTGGGTTTCGAGTCCGGATGTATCCCGATCAGGAGCAAGCTGCCCTGCTCTGCCGAACCTTGGGTTGTGTTCGAGTGGTGTGGAACCACGTGCTGGCTTGGAGGCGGGAAAGATGGGCACAGGCGCGGCTCAATACGAGCTACGAGCAGGCCTCGGCTCACTTGACCGAACTCAAACGGAGCCCTGAGTTCGCCTACCTTCGGGAGGTCTCCAGCGTTCCATTGCAGCAGGCGCTGCGGCATCAGCAGCGTGCCTTCGACAACTTCTTCGCCAAGCGCGCGAACCACCCCCGGTTCAAAGCACGGTCGAACTGCGTCGGCGCGACATTCGCGAAGACCGCGTTTCGGCTCCGATCCGGTCGATTGCACCTGGCGAAGATGAAGGAACCACTGCAATGGGTATGGTCGTTCGATATCCCGGTCGAGGAGCTTTCGGTCTCCAGCGTCACCATCACCCGTGAGCCCGACGGATCCTGGTGGGTCTCGCTGTGTGCCGAACTCGCCGAAGACCAGGCCCCCGAAGAGCCGGCGCCCACTGGCAGATCCGTGGGAGTCGACCTCGGCGTGCACACTTTCGGCACGCTCTCGGACGGGGCCGCGCCATTGGAAGCTCCGGACCTGAAAAGCAAGGAGCGCAACAGGAAGCGCTACCAGCGAAGGATGGCCCGGAAACAGCGGGGATCGAAGAACCGAGACAAAGCTCGGATGAAGGTCGCCAGGGCTTATCGCAAGGAGCGGCAAGCCCGTGAGGACATGCTCCAAAAGGCCACTACCCGGTTGGTGCGCCAGTACGACACGATCTGCCTCGAGGATCTCAATGTCCGCGGGCTCCGCAAGAACCGCAGGATGGCCGGACTGATCGCAAGACTCGGCTGGCAGCGCTTCCGAGCCCTGCTTGAGGCGAAGTGCGCGCGGGCCGGCAAGCGGCTTGTGGTGATCGATCGATGGGAGCCTTCCAGCAAACGCTGTTCGAACGCCGATTGCGGATTCATGCTCGAGGAGCTTCGTCTTGAGGTCCGCATATGGACCTGTCCGAGCTGCGGCGCCCGGCACGACCGGGACCTGAATGCCGCGAAGAACATTCTTGCCGCCGGGCTGGCGGTGTTGGCCGGGGAACATACTCGGGTCTCCTTCGAGGAGCCCGAGTCTGCGGCCGACAAGGCCTGTGGAGTCGGTGTCAGACCTCGAGGGCTCTCTCCCCCGGGGCGACCGGCAGTGAAGCAGGAAGCGACCTCAGCGATGAGGTGGGACCGCCCCCGCAATCGGGGCGTTGAAGCCAAGAGTCCCCTTCTCTGACCATGGCCGCGGCGGCGACACTGCAGGCTCGGGCCCCGGTTCCTACCAGCGGAAGCGGTGTTCTTCCAAAACTGCGTCGCGGACCTTCGGGCCTCGCTGGCGCGCAGCCCGAAGGACGTGAAGCTGCGGGCGCTGGTGGACGAGCTGCTGCGGAACAGCCCGGAGTTCGGGGTGATGTGGGCCGACCACCGGGTGGCGGTGCGGCGGGTGCAGCGCAAGAGCGTGGTCCACCACGAGTTCGGGCCGCTGGAATGGGACTGCCAGGTCCTGGAGGTGCCGGGGACGGCGCTGCGGCTGGTCATGTATGTGCCGCAACCGGGTTCGCCGACCGCGGCGGCGTTCGCCCGGCTGCTGGAGCGGGCGCCGGTCACACTCGAGGCACCCGTGCGCCGTCCGCGATCCGCCGGCGACGGACATCACGCTCCGATTTCACCGCAAAGGCTTTTACTCCGATGGCGAGTGTATTTATGATTGGTGCGGAGGCGCGAGCCTCCCGCTCTTGACAGCGACCGGTACGGCAAGGAAGCAGCCGGTGACAGCCTCAGCGTTCTCACCCTCCCCACTCTTCTTTCCCGGAGCTGCTTTCCCATGCGCATGCCTCTGTTCGCCATGTCCATCGGCGCGTTCGGCATCGGTACCGCCGAGTTCGTCATCATGGGCATCCTGCCCCAGGTGGCCGCCTCGTCGGGCGTCTCGCTCGCCGAAGCCGGCCTCGCCGTCTCGGCCTACGCGATCGGCGTCGTCCTCGGCGCCCCGCTCCTCACCGTCGCCACCACCCGCGTCCCCCGCAAGCCGCTGCTCATCGCCCTGATGGCCTGGTTCGCGGTCGCCAACCTCGTCACCGCCCTGGCCCCCGACTTCGGGACCCTGCTCGCCTCCCGGTTCTTCGCCGGGCTCCCGCACGGCGCGTTCTTCGGCGCGGCCGCGGTGGTCGGCGCGAGCCTGGTCTCCTACGAGCGGCGCGCCCGCGCGATCTCGGGGATCATGTCCGGCCTGACCGTGGCCACGATCATCGGCGTTCCCGTGAGCGCCCTCCTCATCGGCCAGTTCTCCTGGCGCTGGATCTTCGCCGCCGTCGCCGCGCTCGGCCTGGTGGCCGCCGCCGCGATCTGGGCGACCGTGCCCGACACCCGCGGTGTCATCGTGCCTACCAAGGCCGCCGACGAGATCCGCGCGATCCGCTCCAAGCGCGTCCTGCTCCCGCTCGTCACGGGCGCGGTGGGCTTCGGCGGCATGTTCGCGGCCTACACCTACCTGACGCCGATCCTCGAAGAGGTCACCGGCCTCGGCACGGTCGCCGTCGCGATCACCCTCGCGGTGTTCGGCCTCGGCCTGACGGCCGGCAACATCGTCGGCGGCCAGGTCGCCGACCGCGCCCCGATCCAGGGCCTGTTCGCCTCGTTCACCACCATCGCCGCAGTGCTGCTGATGATGTACTTCACGATGGCGAACCCGGTCCTGGCGATCGCCGGGGTATTCCTGATGGCGCTCTCGTCGTCGCTGGTCGGCCCGATCATGCAGCGGCTGCTGCTGGACGGCGCCCACGCCGCCCCGTCGCTCGCCTCCTCCCTGCACCACGCGGCCTTCAACCTCGCCAACGCGAACGGCGCCTGGCTCGGCGGCCTGGCCCTCTCGGCCGGCCTCAGCCTCACCGCGCCGATCCTCGTCGGCGTCGGCCTGGCCCTCGCCGGCCTCGCCCTCTCGGTCCCGCTCGCCCGAGCCCACACCGAGGCCGAAGCGATGATCCCGGCCCACCTGACCACGGCCGAACTCGCCCGCGCCTCCTAGCGACCCAAGCCTCCGCACCAGAGGCCCGAACCACCGCCGCCCCGGCCGACCGCCGGGGCGGCGGTGCCGTTTCCGCCTACGGGACCAGGACCACCTTGCCCGTCGTGCCCCGGTTCTCAAGGGCGCGATGGGCTTCGGCCGCTTCGCTGAGCTTGAAGGTGTGGACCGCCGGGCGCAGGCGACCGGCCGCGAGTTCGGCGAGCGACCGCTCTTCCAGCGCGCGCAGGCCGCCCAGCTTCTCGAGGAGCTTCGGCCCCAGGGCACCCGAGACCGTGAGGCCGCGGCCCACGATGTCATCGACCGTCGCTTCCGTGGCCTTGCCCGCCGACCAGCCGAAGACCACCATGCGGCCGCCGAAGCCCAGGCGGTCGAAGGCCGCGCGGCCGGTGTCGCCGCCGACCGAGTCGAACAGCAGCGTCGCCTCGCGGCCCTCCAAGGCCTTGTCCAGCACCGAGGTCCAGTCCGCCGCCTTGTAGTCGATCGCCGCGTCGGCCCCGTTCGCCGCGACCTGCCGCACCTTGTCGGGCCCGCCCGCGAGGCCGACCACGTACGCGCCCGCGTTCTTCGCGGCCTGCACCAGCAGCGTGCCGATCCCGCCCGCCGCGGCCGGCACGATCACCACATCGTCAGCCGTCACCGGCCCGACCGCCAGGACCATGAGCGCGGTCCGGCCGGTGCCGATCATCGCGATCGCCTCGGGGAACCCGGCGCCCTCGGGGATCTCGTGCACGTTCGCGACCTCGCGCACCGCCTTCTCGGCGTACCCGCCGGAAGCGAAGCCCAGGTGGGCGACCACGCGCTTGCCGATCCAGGCCGTGTCAACGCCCTCGCCGACCGCGTCGACGATCCCGGCCGCTTCGCGGCCCGGGACCATCGGCAGCGGCGGCAGCGGGTACGGGCCGTTCTTGTCACCGCTGCGGAAGGTCGTGTCGAGCAGGTGGACGCCTGCGGCGCGGGTGTCGATGCGCACCTGGCCGGGGCCGGGCTCGGGGTCGGCGACGTCCTCGTACACCAGGACTTCAGGGCCGCCGAATTCGTGCTGCCGGATCGCGTGCATGTCATCCCTCGCTGTCGTTTCAGATGCCGCCGCCGTTCTCGCCGCCGCATCGGTGGGTGTTGATGCAACTGTAGAAACGGGCCGACTGGCCCCGCATCCGTCGACCGACTGAACCTGCCCCTGCCCAAAGTCACGGGTTCGGCGAGCCCGGGTCGAGACCGAGCGCGTTCAACAGGGTCCGGGCCTCGTCGCGGCACCGGTCGGCCCGGTCGGTGCGGCCGGCCGCCTGGTAGGCGTTGGCGAGGGCGAGCAGGCTGCGGGCCTGGCGCAGCGGGTCGGGCATGGCCGCGAACACGTCGCACGCCTGGCGCCCCATGCGGATCGCCCGCCCCAGGTCGCCCTCGGCGGTGTGCAGCTTGCACATCACGCGCGCCCGCACCGCGAGCGACTCCGAAGTCTCGTACCGGTCCAGGTGCGCCACCCGCGCCAGCGTGTCCCGCACCTGCTCGAACTGCTCGGTGTCCACGTACAGGTCCGCCAGCCAGTAGGTGTAGATCAACTGGTGGCGCCAGTTGTTGAACTGCTCGACCAGTTCCAGGGCGCGCAGCAGCGCCGCCTCGGCGCGCGGATGGTCCTCGTCCGCGCGGTGGACCGCGAACTGCCGGAAGTAGAGCCGCGACCGGTAGTACTTCGACGGATGGTCGCGCAGCATCTCCGCGATCTCCCGGCTCAGCGCCTCGGCGGCCGAGATGCGGCCCTGGTCGACGTACAGCTCCGAGAGCGACAGCAGCGGGTACACCGTGGTCGGCCCGTCGTCGGCGGCCGCGTCGAGGTCGCGGGCCCGCAATAGCAGCGCCTCGGCCTCGGCGAAGATCCCCATGCGCCGCAGGACGGTGCCGAGCGAGGTCAGCACCTCCACCCGCACGGCCCGGTTCCCCGACCGCTCGGCCGCGATCACCGCCTCCCGCAGCAGCGACACCGCCTCCCGGTACCGGCCCAGCTGCGTCAGCGTCGTCGCGAGATCGTTGCGGGCCTTGCCCGTCGCGTCCCCGTGCGGCGTCAACCGCAGGTACTCGAGGGTCTTCTCCGCGTACGCCTTCGACTTGTGGAGGTCCCCCGAAGCGAACGCCACCGCGTCCGCCAGCGCGTACGCCCGCACCGCGTCCATCGGCTCGTCCGAGCGCGTCCCCGTCTCGATCCCCAGCTCGGCCACATGCGCGAGCTCGGGCAGCTCGTAGAGCGAATCGGAGAGCGCCCGCCGGTTCGCGGCGTCGTCCCGGTAGCCCGCGTCGGCGAACGCGATGAGCCGGGAGAGCAGCCGCGAGACGTGCGGGTGGCCGTTCCATTCGAGGAAGGTCGCCACGATGTTGCGGTACTCCAGTACCGGCAGCCGCGTCGAGCCCTTCGCGTACCAGGCCACGGCCTGCTCCCGGAGCCGCTGCAGCGCGGCCGGGTCGAACGCGGACTCGGCCTTGCGCCGCGCGTACTCGCGCACCAGGTCGTGGAAGCGGTAGCGGCCCGGCCGGTACTCGTCGACGCGGTGGGCGGCCACCAGGTTCGCCAGGAGCCGTTCGGCCGCTTCCGGTTCCCACGTCACCAGGGCGCACGCCAGGCCCTTCGAGAAGTCGGTGCCCGGCAGGTACGCGAGGTTGAGGTACAGCAGCTCCTCCTCGGGCTCGAGTGCCTGGTAGGAGAGGTCGAACGCCGCCGCTACCGTGGTCGTGGGGTCGCCCTCGACCGCGAGCCGCGAGAGCCGGTCGCGCCCGGCCAGCGCCGCGGCGGTCTCCGCCAAGGTGGTGCCGGGCTGCGCGTCGAGGTTGGTGCCGATGATCCGCAGCGCCAGCGGCAGGCCCGCGCACAGCTCCGCGACCCGTTGCGCCGCATCGGTTTCCCGTTCGACCCGGTCGCCGCCGATGAGGCTCTCGAGGAGTCGCACGGACTCGCCGCCGTCGAGCGCGCCCACCGTGATCTGGCGGATGTCGTGGGCCGCGGCGAGGTCGGGGAGCCGCCCGCGGCTGGTGACGACGGCGACGCACCCGGCCGTGGCGGGCAGCAGCGGCAGCACCTGCGCCGAGTTCCGGGCGTTGTCGAGGATCAGCAGCGTCCGCGTGTCCGCCAGGCGCGAGCGCAGCAGCGCGGCCGCCTCGTCGAGGTCCGAGGGGATGGCCTCGGTCGGCACCCGCAGCGCCCGCAGGAACCCGGCCAGGGCGTCCAGCGGCGCCAGTGACGGCGTGCGGTCGAACCCGCGCAGGTTCACGTACAGCTGTCCGTCCGGGAACCGCTCCCGCACCCGATGCGCCCAGTGCAGCGCGAGCGTGGTCTTCCCCGACCCGCCGATCCCCGAGAGCACCGCGACCTGCGGCCCCGACCCGAGGAGCCGGTCGAGGAGGTCGAGTTCCTTTGTCCTGCCGGTGAAGTGGATGCTGTCGGAGGGCAGTTGCGCGGGCGCGGGCAGCGCCACGCGCGCCTTCGGCGCCTCCGTCCGCGCCGCGGCCCTGAGCGACGGGTCGTCGCGCAGGATCGCGGTGTGCAGCTCCTTGA
The DNA here is from genome assembly GCF_040674615.1 of Glycomyces sp. NPDC049804. Classification (NCBI taxonomy): domain Bacteria; kingdom Bacillati; phylum Actinomycetota; class Actinomycetes; order Glycomycetales; family Glycomycetaceae; genus Glycomyces; species Glycomyces sp. NPDC049804. Next base: position 135,555 of record NZ_JBFAMQ010000002.1, on the reverse strand, counting down.
GGCGCTGTCCGGGGTCGATGCCGAGCTCTTCGGCGAGTTGGCGGCGGATCGACTCGTACACGTCGAGCGCTTCGGCGGGCCGGTCCTCGCGGTAGAGCGCGGTCATGAGCAGTTCGGCCGTGTGCTGGCGGTACGGGTGGGCTTCGAGGACGCGCCGCAGGTCGCCCACGACCGGCACGCCGGTGGCGAGCCCGAGTTCGAGTTCGGCGCGGCTCTCCTCGGCGGCGGCGCGCTCCTCGTCCCAGCGCCGTGCGCCCGCCTCGATGACGCGGCCGCCGAACCCGGCCAGGGTCGGCCCCCGCCACAGGTCGAGCGCTTCGCGCAGACTGCCGAGGGCCGCTTCGGGTTCGGAGGCGGCCTCCTGTTCGCGGGCGATGCGCACGGCCCGCTGGAACCGCAGCGAGTCGAGCTTCTCGGGCCGCACCCGCAGCCGGTAGCCCTCGCCGACGGTCTCGATCTCGCTCGTGCCGGTGGGCAGCAGGATGCCGCGGGCGCTGGCGACCGTGTTCTGGATCTGCCGCTTCGCGGTCGCGGGCGGCAGTTCCTCCCATATGGCGTCGACGAGCTTCGGCAGGGGCACCACGTGCCCGGCTTCCAGGAGCAGCACGGCGAGCAGCCGCGGCAGGACCCGCCCGGGCAGCGCCACGGGCAGGCCCTCCCAGGTCAGCTGCAGAGGCCCGAGGATGCCGAAGTCCACGGTCCACCTCCCGGGGAGTCGAGGTGCGGCCGTAAGCGCGGGGAACGGGTCCAGTCTATGGGCATTCGATGATCGTTTGGGAACGGTTGCAAGGGGTTTGCGCACCGTGACTGTGCAGCTACCGGTATGTGTCTCATGAACGACTCGTGAAGGTCTTGACGCCGCCGCCGCGAAGCTCGACGTATCGAGCGAAGGAGGAGCGATGTTCACGAGACAGCGTCCCGAGTCACAGACCGGGCCCCAGGAGGCCCGCGCCCGGTTCCGCGCCGGGCTGGTCGCCACGACGAGCGGATGGTCGCACGGGTACGTGCAGGCCAATCTGGTGGCCGTGCCGGCCCAGCATGCGATCGCCTTGCGCCGCTTCGCGGTGCGCAACCCGCGGGCCTGCCCGCTGCTGGACGTGGTGGGGCCCGGCCGGTTCTGGACCGACCTGGCCTTCGGCGCGGACCTGCGCCGCGACCTGCCGGCCTACCGGGTGTGGAGCAAGGGCGAGCTGGTCGCCGAGCGCACCGACGTCGCCGACCTGTGGGGCCGCGACCTGGTGACGCTGCTGACCGGCTGCACCTTCACGTTCGAGCCGTTCTTGGAGCGCGCGGGCATCCCGCTGCGCCACCTCGAGCAGGGCGTCAACGTCCCGATGTACCGGACCAACGTGAAGGCCCTGGGGGCCAGGCGGTTCCGCGGCCCGGTGGTGGTCTCGATGCGGCCCATGCCGGCCCGGATGGCCGATCACGCGGCGGCGATCACCGCCGACATGCCCTACGCTCACGGCGCGCCCGTCCACATCGGGCGGCCTTCCGCGATCGGCATCCGCGACCTCGGCAAGCCCGACTTCGGCGACCCGGTGCGGCTGCGCGAAGGCGACGTGCCGGTGTTCTGGGCCTGCGGTGTGACGCTTCAGGAAGCGGTGGTCAAGGCCAAGCTGCCGTTCGCGATCACGCACGCGCCCGGGCACATGCTCATCACCGACCGGCGCGCGAAGATCAGCGGCACCGGCGAGATACGCGTCATCCGCTAGACCGCTCCGGGCGTCGCCCCCGCCGACGCCGGAGCGGGCTCCGGGAGCCGGAACAGCCCCAGGAAGCGCTCGGCCATCGCCTGGTCGCCCTGGACGGTGACGCGGCCGGCGTGCAGTGAGACGTCGAGGCTGCGGCCGCCGAGTGTGAGCCGCTTCAGCGTCTCCGCGTCCGTGCGGATCACCGCGTGCGGGTGCTCGGGTCGCCCCGGCGCGAGGAGCAGCTGCGCGTCGATGACCTCGGCGATGAACGGCCGGTCGTCGACCCACAGTTCGAACGCCGCGTCGAAGCCGCGCGCGGCCACGGGCATGAACAGCGAGCGCATCGAGAGGATGAGGGCGTCCGCGCCCATCGGCGCGTCGAGCGGGATCGCGGCCGAGCGCGCGCCCCAGCGCAGCAGGAACACGATCACCGGTTCGAGGTCCCGGCCCCACTCGGTGAGCTCGTACACCTTGGACGCGGCGGGCGGCGGCAGGCGGCGCTTGGAGACCACGCCGTGCGATTCGAGTTCCCGCAGCCGCTGCGACAGGACGTTCGCGCTGGCGCCGTGGAGGCCCGCGCGCAGGTCGGTGAAGCGCTTGGGACCGAGGAGCAGTTCGCGGACGATGAGGAGCGACCAGCGCTCGCCGACGAGGTCGAGCGCATGGGCGGCCGGGCAGCCGTCGCCGTAGGTGCGCACGGTTCCACCTTCAATCCGAACGGGGAGAGGAGATGCCGCAGGTGAGTCCCATTGCGGTAGTGAGTGTCAATCCTAAGGTCCCGTAAGGTGAAGTTCTAGTCCTGGTTAGTGACCAACAGATCTCGAAACGGTAACGTGCGCTCTGTAAAAGGTGCGTGTCCTCCGGCGGTCCCGCTTGCGCCGGGACGGATCCTGCGGCACCATTCAGGGCGTGCCAGAACTGACCGCCTCCTCGCTGATGGAGCACCACCAGGCCGCCAGTACGCTCGCCGCCCTCATCGAAGGCAACGGCCGATTCGTCGCCGGAAAGCCGCGATACAAGCGCGACATCGTCGCGGCGCGCGAGGCCGCGCCCGGGCAGACGCCCAGCGCCGCGGTGTTCACCTGCATCGACTCCCGCGTCACCGCCGAGAGCGTCTTCGACTGCGACTTCGGGCAGCTGCTCGTGGTCCGCACGGCCGGGCACGTCCCCGACCGGGCCGCGGTGGGCTCCCTCGAGTTCGGCGCCGCCGAGCTCGGCGTCTCCCTCGTCGTGGTCCTCGGCCACGAGCGGTGCGGCGCGATCAACGCGGCCCTGCACGCGGTCGAGGACGACTCCCACGACCCCCGCACCGACTACCTCGTCGAGCAGCTGTGGCAGCCCGCCTCGCAGGCCTGGGCCGAGACGAAGGACCCCGAGGAGGCCGCGTCCCGCGCGCTGCGCCTCCAGGTGCGCCGCACCGTCGCCGACCTGAGCCGCCGCGAGAACCTCGACGGCGTCATGGTCGTCGGCGCGGTCTACGACCTGGACACGGGCAAAGTAAGCCTCATCGACGAGAACTGATCGCGACGAGCTGTCAGAATCGGGGTATGAGCGACCAACCCTTGACCGAGGCCGAGATCGAGCTCGCGCTGTCGGAACTGCCCGGCTGGAGCCACGTCGGCGACCGCCTGGAGCAGACCTGGACCTTCGACGGCCACCTCCGGGCCCTCGCCGCGGCCACCGCCGTCGGCTTCCTCAGCGAGCAGCGCGGCCACCACGCCGACCTGACGATCAACTACGACAAGCTCCGGGTCTCCGCGACCACCCACTCCGCCGGGAACAAGGTCTCCGCCAAGGACACCGACCTCGCGCGGGCGGTGAGCGACCTCTTGGCGGCCTCGGTCGCCGACTTCGGGGACTAGCGCGGGAGTGACGGCTGCGCATCCCTGATGCGCATGCGTCCGCGATGCTTGCGGCCTGCGAAAACGGGGCACACACCCGGCCTTCGTCTCTGCGATGATGAAGTGAGCACAGGTGGGAGCATCGCCATGGACGCATTTGCCGCCCGGCCCTCGGGGACCGACAAGCGCATCGCCCTCGACCGCCTCGCCGTGGCCCGGCGCAAGGGCGTGATCGACTCCGCGGAGTACCGGCTGCGGCGGCGGCTGGCCGAGAGGGCCGACAGCGTCGCCGACCTCCAGACGCTGCTGCTGGACGTCGGCGACGACGAGCTCGGCCGGGACCACTGGCGGTACGGCCGCTGGCGCGGACCGGTCAGGGACGGCCGCGAACTCGAGGTCCAGCGCTTCGTCGGAGCGCTGCTGCTCGTGGCCGCGGTCCTCCTGGTGATCGTCTGCGTGTCGGCCGCGATCACGGCCTACGAGCACTTCTTCTAGGCGACGAGGGCCTTCAGCTTCTCGCGCAGGCTCTCGAGGTGCTCGGCGACCCACGGCATCTCCAGCGGGTCGTCCGAGAGGAGCGCCGCCAGGCGCTCGGAGTCGGAGTCGCCGTAGATCCCGGTGACCGCGACGCGGATCGTCAGCGCCGCCGGGTCGTCCCCGAACGCGTCACCGGCGATGACCACGACCCCGAACTCGTCCAGCAGGACCCGGGCGAGGTCGGCGCTCGTGCGCGCGCCCCACCGCTCGGCCAGCGCCGCGCGCAGCGGCCCGAACTCGGGCCACACGTAGAAGCCGCCCTGCGGGACCCGCACCTCGCAGCCGGCGCCCGCGAAGACCTCGGCCACAGCGGTCGCCACCGCGCCGTGCAGGCGCCGGGCCATGGCGACCCGGTCGACCAGCTCGGCCGGGTCGGACCAGGCATAGGCGGCGGCGTGCTGCATCGGCAGCGGCGCGGAGGACCACAGCTCGGAGGCGATGCCCCGCACCGTCTCCTGCAGCTCGCGGCCGCGGTCGGAGTCCGGGAACCGGGCCGCGCCGATGCGCCAGCCGCCGAGCGCGTAGTTCTTCGACAGCGCGGTGGTCGTGACCGTCCGCTCGGGCGCCCACCGGCTGGGGGAGGGGAAGTCGCCCGGCTGGAACACGAGGTCGCGGTAGATCTCGTCGGCCACGATGACGAGGTCGAGCTCGCGCGCCGCCGCGCACAGCGCCCGCACCGACGCCTCGGAGGCGAGGCGGCCGGTCGGGTTGTCCGGCAGCGTGACCACGACGAGCCGCGGGTCCCGGCCCGCCGCGCGCGCCTCGAGCACCGCGGTCGTCATGAGCGCCGCGTCGGGCACGCCGCCCTCGCCGTGCGGCACCGGCACCCGGACCGGCTCGCGGCCGAGCAACTGCGACTGGGCCGCGTAGGACACCCACGCGGGCCGGGGGAGGACGACGTCGCCGCCGACCGCGTGCTGCAGCGCGAACAGCAGCGGCTTCGAGCCGGGCCCGAGGAGCACCTGTCCGGCCTCCGTCGGGTTGCCGCGGCGGGTCCAGTGCCCCGCGGCGGCCTCGCGGGCCTCCTCGGTGCCGGCGACCGGCCCGTAGGCGATCCTCCCGGCGGCTTGCGCGAGGCGCTGACTCAGCAACGGGTGCACCGGGATCCCGGCTTCACCGAAGCCGAGCGCGAGCACCTCCTGCCCGGCGGCGCGGCGAGCGGCGATGGCTTCGTTGGCGGCGAGGGTGGCGGAGACGGTCACGGGTGGCTCCTTGTTGGATGGTCGGCAGCGTGGACCAATCTCCTCTGCCCGGAGCATCATCGCAAGTATTTCTACCTTTCGCCGAGGGTAAGATTTCCTTATGCTCGACGTGCGCCGCCTGCGGCTGCTCTACGAATTCGCGGCCCAGGGATCGATAACCGCCACTGCCGCGGCGACCGGCCAGACCGCCTCCGCGGTCTCCCAGCAGCTGGCCGCCCTGGAGAAGGAGACCGGCGTCTCGCTCCTCGAACGCACCGCCCGCTCCGCGCAGCTGACCGACGCCGGACGCCGCCTCGTGGCCCACACCGCCCACATCCTCGAGGCCATCGACGCCGCCGAGACCGACCTCGCCGCCGAGTCCGCCGAACCCCGCGGGCGCGTCACCGTCGCCGCGTTCCCCACCGTCGCCGTCGCCCTCGCCGGCCCCATCGTGCGCCGCCTCCGCCGCTACCCCGAGCTCCAGATGGTCCTGCTCCAGCAGCACACCGTCTCCGAGTCCCTGGCGCGCGTCCGCTCCGGCGAGATCGACCTGGCGCTCATCGACGACTGGTCGGGCCAGCGCCGCCCGGCCACCGCCGGCCCGCTCACCTTCCACCACCTCGTGAACGACCCGCTCGTGGCCGTCCTGCCCGTCCGGCACCCCTTGGCGGACAAGGAGGTCCTGTCCGCGCACGAGCTCGCGGGGGAGTCCTGGATCGCCTCCCCGGAGGGCGAGCCGTCGCGGATGGCGCTGGCGCGGCTGTGGCGGGCGGAGGGCATCAGCGCGCCCGTCTCCGAGTTCGAGGGGCTCGACACGATCCTCACCCTCGTCGCCAAAGGCCTCGGCGTGACGGTCGCGCCGTGGATGGCCGCCGCCGAACGCAAGGACGTGGCCGTGCGGAAGGTCGCCGAAGACCTGCCGGGCCGGGAGGTCTACGTGGTCCACCGGACGGCCTCCACGGGCCGCCCGGCGGTGATGACCGTCCTCCAGGCCCTGCACCAGTCGGCCAGGAAGCTCATGGCCGCCGCCGAGCGCTTCTGAGAGGCGCGGCTAACGCAGATGTGAAGGCGGGTACGGCGACTCGCCCTCGTCCCACGTCCCGGCGGCCTCCGGCTTCGGCTTGGGCCGCGGCGCCTCCTTGGGGGCCTTCGGCTCCCTCGGCTTCGGCTGCCAGCGCGCCAGGTACGCGGCGAGCCAGGTCGTGATCGGCACGGCCGCGATGAGGCCGAGCGTGCCCGCCACCGACCGCACGATCTCGGTGGCGATGATCTGGCTCGTGAGCACCTGCTCCAGCGGCCGGTTGGCCGCGGCGATGAGCACCAGCAGCGGCAGCGACGCGCCCGCGTACGCGAGCACGAGCGTGTTCACCACCGAGGTCAGGTGGTCGCGCCCGACCCGCATCCCCGACTTGAACAGCCGCGCCGGGCCCCACTTCGGGTTCGCCTTCGCGACCTCGTCCACTGTGGCGGCCTGGGAGACCGTCACGTCGTCGATCACGCCGAGCGCGCCGATGAGGATGCCCGCCAGGAGCAGGCCCGACATGTCGATCGGGTACTGCATCGCGAGGTTCGTGGTGTTCTCGTCCAGGACCCCGTTGAGCTTCGTGAGGTTCACGGCCGCCTCGGCGAGCAGCACCGTCACGATGAGCGACGCGAGCGTCCCCACCACCGCCACGGTGGTCGTCCGGTTCCAGCCGTGTCCCAAGTAGAGCGAGAGGAGCATGATCGCGGCCGAGCCGACGACCGCGACGAGGATCGGCGAGGACCCGTCGAGAATCGCCGGGACCATGAACAGCAGCACCACCGCGAACGTGAGCGCGAGGCTCACCAGCGACCGCACGCCCTTCCAGCGCCCGAACGCGACCACCGCGAGCGCGAACGCGATCGCGAGCGCCCACAGCGCGCTGGCCCGGTCGTGGTCGATGATGTGGTACTGCTGGCCCGAGACCGAGTCGGGCGTGTAGATGAGGATGACGTCGTCGCCGACCTCGACGACGGGAGCCCCTGGGCCGCTGGGGATGTCGACGATCGTCTCCTGGTCGGCGTGCTCCCCGGTGAGGAGCCGCACGACCACGTCGCCGCACACCGTCACCTGCAGCTGCTCGTTGAGCTCCGCGTCGGCCTCGTCGCATTCGGTCTCGTTGATCGCGATGACGTGGCCGTCGACCTCGGTCCCGTACGCGTCGATGCTCGAGGCGTCCTCGACCCCCGTGGGCCACAGCAGGATCAGGCCCAGGACGGTCGCGACCGCGGCCGGGACCAGGATCCACAGCGCGGCGCGCGGGACGGCGTCGTTCGGAATCGAGTGGCTGTGCTTCAGCGAGTCCTGGTTCACGAACGTGAGCTTACGATCCCGCGACCCCGATGCCGCGCAGCAGCGCGCCCTGACCCCTTCGTCCGGACATGTCGGACTATGCCCGGTCGGCTACCTGCGGCTCCGTGCTGTAGCGCTCCAGTAGCCCACAGTGAGAACGGTTCAGACGTCCACCGGATCGACCCACCGGACCGCGGAGTAATTGCGCCACAAGTGGAGCAGTGCCGGGTCTCCGCGGACCAGGAGGTCGTCGAACGGCAGCCGGTTCCACAGCGCCAGGTACAGGAGCTCCACCGGGCCTTCGATGACGCAGTGCGGGGTCTCGACCTCGCTGAACGTCACGAGCGGGCCCGTGTCGGTGGGGTGGATGTACCAGTCGCCGCGCCCCGGCGGCAGATCGGTGGCGTGGATGTGGAGCACGGACGGCCGCAGCGCCCGCACCCGGCTCGACGGTCTGCCGTGGAAGCCCAGGAGCAGCTCGTCGATGCCGTCCGCCGCGAACTCGGGGCAGATCGGTGAGATCTCGTCGCCCCGGGCCTGTTCGGCGTCGACTCGATGGATGGTGGTCTCGTGGGCCTGCCTGCGGACCCAGAAGCGGCGCGACGACTCGGAGGGGAACATCTGCCAGCACTGGAGTCCGCTGGGCGCGGCCTCCAGTGTGGCCGCAAGCCGCAGGAGCCCTTCGCGGACCCAGTCGACCAGCAGGTCGTCGTGCGGCAAAGGCCCCACGATGCGCTGGAACTCCTGTTTCCGTGGATCGTAAGGCAACGCTTCGCCCACGATCGCCGCCGCCCAACGATGGACGGTCCCGATGTGGGTCAAGAGGTCCTTGACGTTCCAGCCCGGGCAGGTGGGCACACTCGCGTTCAATGCGAGTTCTCCACCAGCGACAGCGATCCGCTCCCCTTCGGTGCGCAGCCCGTTGATTTGATCGCCGATGTTCATCCCATGAAGTTTCGCACCTGTGTCGTGAATTACGCAAGTTCGAGACGTGGACCGATACATAAGCGTTAAAACCAGGAAGTAAAGGCGACTCGGGCGCGAAGGGACTCCCGCCTCAGCGGCCGCACGCGCGGCTATGGTCGGAGCGTGGAACACCGGCTCCTCGTCGTCTCCGACCTGCCCGCCTGCCCCCGGCCGCTCGCCGCCCAGGTCGCGCTCGCCCTCCAAGGAGGACCCTTCGCGCTCGTGCTGCGCGACAAGCACTTGCGGTGGGACGAGCGGGTCGCGCTCGCCGCGGCGCTGCAGCCGCACCTCGACGCCGCCGGGGGACTGCTCATCGTCAGCAACCCCGAAGGACCGGTGGCGGCCGCGCACCTCTCGTCGCGGTTCCCGATGCCCGACCCGCGCCCCGGGATCGTCGGCCGCTCCGTCCACGCGGGCGAGCCGATCGACCCGGGCCTCGACTACTGCACCTACTCGCCGGTCTGGCCCTCTGACTCCAAACCCGGCTACGGACCGGCGATCGGGCCCGCCGCGCTGCGGGAAGCGTGCGCGGCGAGCCCGATCCCGGTGTACGCGCTCGGCGGCGTCGACGGCCCCGACCGGGCCCGCGCCGCGAGGGCAGCGGGCGCGGCGGGGGTCGCGGTCATGGGCGCGGTCATGCGCGCCCATGACCCGGAGCGGGCGGTGCGTCGGATCCGGGACGCGCTCGCCTAGCGGTCGAGGCCGTTGTCGGCGATGACCTTCGAGTAGAACTTCGCGCTGTCCTTCGGGGTGCGCTGCTGGGTGGCGTAGTCGACGTGGACGATGCCGAAGCGCTTGTCGTAGCCGAAGGCCCACTCGAAGTTGTCCATGAGCGACCAGGCGGTGTAGCCGCGCACGTCGGCGCCGGCCTCGATCGCGTCGTGGACGGCCGCGATGTGCGAGCGGAGGTACGCCACGCGCTCCTCGTCGTGGACCTCGCCGTCCTCGCCCGGACCGGTCGGGTAGGCCGCGCCGTTCTCGGTGATCATCGTGGCGATGCCGTAGTCCTTGTGGATGCGCACCAGGAGGTCCGTCAGGCCCGTGGCGTCGACCGCCCAGCCCATGTCGGTGAACTCCAGGCCGTCCGGCGTGTAGGTCTCGACCCCGATCGTGCCCGGGCCGACGTCGCTCTCCGGCTCGCCCGGCTTGGCGCGCAGCCAGGTCGGGCTGTAGTAGTTGATCCCCAGCACGTCGATCGGCTGGTTGATCGCCTCGAGGTCGCCCTCCTTGACGAAGGACCAGTCGGTGTGGTGCTGCGTGCGCTCGATGACGTCGGCCGGGTACTGCCCCAGCAGGATCGGGTCGAAGAACACCCGGTTCGCGATGCCGTCCACGACCCGCACGGCCTCTTCCTCGCCGCGGCACTGGGTCGGGTTGAGCACGATGGACACCTGCTCGGCCCCGGCGCCGCGCAGCGCCTGCACGGCGAGGCCGTGCGCGAGGTTGAGGTGGTGCACGGCCGCGAGCGCGGCGGCGGGCTCGGTGCGGCCCGGCGCGTGGTGGCCGTTGCCGTAGCCGAGGAACGCCGAGCACCACGGCTCGTTCAGGGTCCACCAGGTGTGGACGCGGTCGGAGAGGCGGGCGCCGACGATCGCGGCGTAGTCGGCGAAGCGCTCGGCGGTCTCCCGCTCGGGCCAGCCGCCGCGGTCCTCGAAGGACTGCGGGAGGTCCCAGTGGTAGAGCGTCGGCATCGGCTTGATCCCGGCCGCGACGAGCTTGTCGACGAGCCGGTCGTAGAAGTCCAGGCCCTTGGGGTTGGCCGGCCCGGTGCCGTCGGGCTGGATGCGCGGCCACGCGATCGAGAAGCGGTAGGTGTCGACGCCGAGCGACGCCATGAGGGCGACGTCCTCGTCGACGCGGTGGTAGTGGTCGCAGGCCACGGCGCCGGACTGGCCGCGCCACGTCTTGCCGGGGGTGGCCGAGAACGTGTCCCAGATGGACGGGCCCCGGCCGTCCTCGCCCGCCGCGCCCTCGATCTGGTAGGAGGCCGTGGCGGTCCCCCACAGGAAGCCCTGCGGGAAAGTCAGCTGCGTCATCGATTCGCACCTTTCGCGAACTATCGGCTGTATTTTATTGAACAGCGGTCGGTTGCCGGGCCTCGGAATGATACGTCATTGGTATCGCTCCCATGAATGCGGTGTCGACAGATATCGATCCAATTGCGCCCGGTAACGATTCAGCAATGCACACTTGACATTCAGTGTTACCCAGAGCACCATTGCCAGCGTCGCCCCAACGGCGGGTGAGGCAGTCCCCGCCAGGGGCGGAACTCGTGAGAGCGATTCCCAGCAGGTGGGGACAGGGAGGCAGTCGGACGCGCCGGGGGCACCAAACTGCGAAGAGAGGGAAACCCCGATGAGCAAGACACGAAAGATCTCCTGCCTTGCGGCTGCCGCCAGTGCCATCGCGCTCGCCGCAACCGCCTGCGGCGCTCCGGACGATGAGAGCGAGGACCGCGGAGCGGTCCCCGACGACGCCACCGACTGCGCCAACTACGAGCAGTACGGCGATCTCGAAGGAGAGACGGTCTCCATTCTCGGCTCGATCCGCGACACCGAGGCGGACGAGATGATGGAGGCCTGGAGCTACTTCGAGTCCTGCACCGGCGCCACCATCGACTACGAGGGCTCCGGCGAGTTCGAATCGGACATGAAAGTCCGCGTCGACGGCGGCAACGCCCCCGACATCGCGCTGTTCCCGCAGCCCGGGCTCATGGCCAACTTCGCCGCCGACCTCAAGCCGGCCTCCGACGAGGTCAGCAAGCTCGCCACCGAGGGCTGGACCGAGGACTGGCTCAATTACGGCACCATCGACGGCACGCTCTACGCCGCGCCGAACTCGTCGAACGCCAAGTCCTTCATCTGGTACTCGCCGTCGTTCTTCAGCGACAACGGCTACGAGGTCCCGACCACATGGGACGAGCTCATCGCGCTCTCCGACACGATCGCCGCCGACGGCGTCATGCCGTGGTGCGTCGGCTTCGAATCCGGCGGCGCCACCGGCTGGCCGGGCACCGACTGGATCGAGGACATCGTCCTCCGTCAGGGCACGGACCTCTACGACCAGTGGGTCAACCACGAGATCCCGTTCAACGACCCGCAGATCGTCGCCGCGATCGACAAGGCCGGGACGATCCTCACGAACGAGGAGTACATCTACAACGGCACCGACACCATCAGCTCGACGGCGTTCCAGGAGGCCGCGTACCCGATCCTCGACGGCGGTTGCGCGATGCACCGCCAGGCGTCGTTCTACGGTGCGATGTGGCCCGCCGACACGAACGTGGCCGAAGACGGCGACGTGTTCGCGTTCCGCTTCCCCGAGTCCAACGAGGGCGACAACACCATGCTCGTCGGCGGCGAGTTCGTGGCCGCCTTCTCCGACTCCGAGCCCACTGAGATGGTCCGCCAGTTCCTGGCCTCGGAGCTCTACCACAACGCCCGTCTCCAGACCGGCCCGTGGAGCACCGCCCGCCAGGGCGTGGACCCGGCCAACGCCACCACGCCGATCAACCAGTTCGCCACCGAGATCCTGACCGACCCCGCCGTGACCGTCCGCTTCGACGGTTCGGACCTCATGCCGGGCGAGGTCGGCGCCTCCTCCTTCTGGACCGGCATGGTTCAGTGGGTCGACGGCGACAAGACCAGCCAGCAGATGGCCGACGACATCGAGGCCTCCTGGCCGTAGAGCGCTGCCCGTGTACCCGACAGTAAGCCGAGCGGGGTCCCGGCCCCGCTCGGCCCATTGCCGTTTCGGCGCCGCCCGCAAGCCGTCGACCGGCACGGACAACTGGAGTCGCACAACGTGAACATCTCCGCTCTCACCGACCGGTTCGGACTCTTGGCCGTCGGACTGGTCGCCTTCGTGGCGATCCTGCTCGCCCTCTACGGCCTCGCCGAGCTCGCCTCCCGCCGCGACCGCAGCCGCGCGGTCGCGACCGTGTTCTTGGCCCCCGCGGTCCTCTTCCTGGCCGTCGGGCTCGTCTACCCTGCCGTTCGCACTCTCGTCATGTCGACCTTCAGCGCCGACGGCACCGCGTTCGTGGGCATCGACAACTACAAGTGGGCCTTCACCAACCCCGACGCCCTGCAGACCATCGCCAACACCGCGGCATGGATCGTCATCGTCCCGCTGCTGTCCACCGGCATCGGCCTGGTGTACGCCGTCCTCATCGACGGTCGCCGCGGCGAACGCACCTACAAGGCCCTCGTGTTCCTGCCGATGGGCATCTCCTTCGTGGGCGCCTCCATCATCTGGAAGTTCGTCTACCAGTACAAGGCCTCCGGTGAGCAGATCGGTCTGGCCAACCAAGTCCGCACCTGGTTCGGTCTCGACCCGGTCAACTGGCTCAACGTCTCAGTGCTCAACAACCTCCTGCTCATGGTGGTGCTCATCTGGATCGAGGTCGGCTTCGCCACCGTGGTCCTCTCGGCGGCGCTCAAGGGCGTGCCGACCGAGATCATCGAGGCCGCCCGCATCGACGGCGCGAGCCCGACCCAGATCTTCTGGAGCGTCACCGTCCCCTCGATCCGCTCGGCGATCATCGTGGTCGCCGTGACCGTCTTCATCGCCACGCTCAAGCTGTTCGACATCGTGCGGGCCATGACCGGCGGCCACCACGGCACCGACGTCCTGGCCCACAACATGTGGGACCAGGCGTTCCGCCTCGGCAACGACGGACGCGGCGCCACCATGGCCGTGCTGCTGTTCGCCTTGGTCGTACCCGTCGTCATCTATCAGGTGCGCAACATGCGCCGCCAGGAACTGGAGGGCCGATGAGCACTGACACCCAGGCGCCGGCGAAGGGCCGCCCGATCGCGGAGAGCCGCGGCGAACGCGTCCGCCGAGTGCTCTCGAGCCGTGTCGCCAGCGCCTTCGCGCTGGTCATCGCGGTGTTGTGGACCATCCCGACCGCGGGCCTGTTCATCTCGTCGCTGCGGCCCGAGGACGACATCCGCGCTTCGGGCTGGTGGACCGTGTTCACCGACCCGAGCTTCACTTTGGACACCTACAACTACGTCCTCTACTCGGATTCGCAGGGCGGCGGTCTGATCCGCAACCTCGTCAACACCATCGTCATCACGATCCCCGGCGTGCTCGTGCCGGTCGCGTTCGCCGCGATGGCCGCCTACGCGCTCTCCTGGATCGACTTCAAGGGTCGCAGCCTCCTGTACATCGCGATCTTCGCGCTGCAGGTGGTGCCGCTCCAGATGGCGCTCATCCCGCTCCTGTCCTTCTTCAGCCAGGGCCTGCATCTCGGCGACCTGACGATCATGCCCGCCTGGAACCTCTCCGGCGTGAACACGATCGTGCAAGTCTGGATCGCGCACTCGATCTTCGGTCTGCCGCTGGCGATCTTCCTGCTGCACAACTTCATGCGGGAGCTTCCGGGCGATGTGATGGAGGCGGCCCGGATCGACGGCGCCAGCCACTCGCAGATCTTCCGAAAAGTGGTCCTGCCGCTCGTGACACCTGCGATCGCCTCGATCGCGATCTTCCAGTTCCTCTGGGTGTGGAACGATTTCCTGGTCGGCCGCACCTTCGGCGGCGGCGAGGCCACCAGGCCGCTCACCGCCGTGCTCGGCGACATGGCCGGAACTTGGGGCTTCGGCTGGACGCGGCTTCCGGCCGCGGCCTTCATCGCGATCATCGTCCCGCTCGTGGTGTTCCTGCTGCTGCAGCGCTACTTCGTGCGCGGGCTCCTGGCGGGTTCCGTCAAGGGTTAGCGAGACAACCAGAGGAGGGGCGGGGCCGGGCCGCGCGGCCCCGCCCCTTCCCGCTCAGTGGGCGCCGCTCCACAGGGCCTGGAAGTGCGCGATGTACCGGTCGGCCACCGTCTGGTTCATCACGCGGATCATGTTGTCGTCGGAGTGCTTGAGCCCGTTGCCGTTGAGGTTGTGGGTGCCGGTCCACACGACCGCGCGGTGCTTGTCCCCGAACTGGGCCTCGGCCACGATGTACTTGTTGCGGTGCGCGTCGTGCACCCGCACGTTGGCCGACCCGAGCTTGTCCTCGATCCAGCCGGGGCTGGCGGTCGGCCCGGAGCGCACGACGACCCGCACCTGGCAGCCGAGTCCCTGGATGCGGTCGAGCTGCGCCCGCGCCTCGGGGCGCTTGGACTGGAAGTTCGCGTGGCCGACCCAGACGCGGTCGCCCTCGCCGCAGGCGGTGATCTGCGAGAGCTCCGCCGCCACCGGGTCGGCCGAGCGCGGGAACACCCACGCCTTCGCGATCGAGCCGGTCTTGCCCTTGTTCGCGTCGGTCCAGCCGTCCCAGCTCTTGGCGTAGAGGCGGTTCCAGTACGCGCTGTAGAAGTCGAAGACCGCGCGGTCGCCGTGGACGCCGAGCAGGTTGTGCGCCTGGGTCAGCTGCGAGCCGACGAAGCTGAGGCTCGTCACGAGCACGTTGGGGGCGCCGTCCTTCTCGATGAGGAAGAACCGGTTGTGCATCGGCCCCTGCCTGGTGCCGCCCGAGTTCGGCAGGCACCCGGCGCTGCACTGGCGCACCGAGGCCCCGGCGTTCTTCAGCTTCGCGATCACCGCGTCGTTGAGCGAGGGCCGGTCGTTGCGGGTGCCGAACACGGCCCTGACGTCCACGCCGCGCTTCTCGGCCGCCGCGAGCGCGTCCGCGAGCGGCGCGATGGGCTTGTCGAGCGAGAAGTAGTACACCGCGAGCCGGATGGTGTCGCCCTTCCCGGTCGCGTCGACCTGCCGGGTCAGTTCGTTGACGATGGCGGTGTCCTTGGCGCCGTTCGGGTTCGTGGTGCACACGGTGAAGTTCCCGGTGCGTCCGCAGCCGGTCGCGGCCGCGTCGGCCTCCGTCGCGACGGTCGCGGTCAGGGCGGACGCGAGCAGTGCGCCCGCCGCGAGCAGGGCGGGGATTCTCCGGTTCATGCCGGGCCTCCGATCTCTCTTTGCCTGAGACATGAACATGGCACGGGGTCGGGGCCGCGGCGGGCTTTCGGGCGGCTACCGGACGTTTCGCGTGGTAGGGCGCTCACGGCCGTGTAATTTCCACGAGGGCGAAATGCGGTTGTTGTCAGGCGGATTCTGGGAAACGACGGTCGGATAGCCGACGTTTTCTCAACAATCAATGGAGAGGTCCCCCACCCGGCAGTACCCACAGGAACAGCGCAGTAGGAGCCCGTCATGAGCATGAGTGCAGAACTGCCCGAGGAATTCCGCAGGACCCTCGCCGAACCGGTCCGACAGGACCCCGACCACGCCGAACCGCTCGCCGAAGAGCAGCCCCGCCTGGCCGAGCCCGCGAGCACCGGATGGCTCTTCATCGGCATGCTGCTGGTGGTGGCCGGTCTGGTCCTGCTGCTCCTCATCTTCGCCTCCGGCGGCAACGCCGACCAGTCACTGATGCTCTGAGCCTGGAACACGTTTGCATCACTGCCGCCCGATCGGGGCGGCGCCCGCCTTGCGGGAGTGGCAAGATCTGCACCGTGGAAACCTGGCGTGGAATAGACGCGACCCCCGAGGGCTGGCCCGCCTCCGTCATCGCGATCGGCGTGTTCGACGGGGTGCACCGCGGCCACGCGGCCCTCGTCCGCACCGCCGTCAAGGCCGCGGCCGAGCGCGAGGCCCGCTGCGTCGTCGTCACCTTCGATCCCCATCCGACCGCCGTGGTCGCCCCGCACGCGATGCCGCCGCAGCTCACCGGTATCGAGCGACGCGTCGAACTGCTCGGCGCGCTCGGCGTCGACGCGGTGTGCGTGCTGCCGTTCACCGAGGAGCTCTCCCAGCTGAGCCCCGACTACTTCGTGCGGCACGTCCTCGTCGGCGGCCTGCACGCCAAAGCGGTCGTCGTCGGCGAGAACTGGCGCTTCGGCCACAAGGCCGCCGGCGACGTCAAGAAGCTCGCCGAACTCGGCGAGGAGTTCGACTTCGAGGTCCTGTCGCAGAGCCTGACCTCGGACGAGGAGCCCTTCTCGTCCACGCGCGTGCGCGGCCTCCTCGCCGCCGGCGAGGTCGCGGCCGCCGCCGAAGTCCTCGGCCGCGACTTCGGGCTCGAGGGCACCGTCGTCCACGGCGCCGGCCGCGGCGGCACCGCCCTGGGCTTCCCGACCGCGAACATCGAATGGACCCCCGGCGCGGCCGTCCCCGCCGACGGGGTCTACGCCGGCTGGTTCCACCACGACTCGCACCGCCACGCGGCCGCGATCAGCGTCGGCACCAACCCCACCTTCGACGGCACCGCCCGCACCGTCGAGGCCCACCTCCTCGACTTCGACGGCGACCTCTACGGCGAGCGCGTCCGCCTCGACTTCACCGCCCGCCTGCGCGGCCAGGTCGCCTTCGAGGGGATCAAGCCGCTCATCAAGCAGATCGAGACCGACGTCGCAGACACCCGCCGGGCCTTGGACCTGGGCTGACGCCCTGCTAGCCTGGACAGGTTGTCCAACCGACCAGCCTGCTCGACACCGCGGGTTGGCCGCAATTCATGAAAGGGTGTTCGAACATGGCGCTCGACGCTGAGAAGAAGGCCGAGATCATCAAGGAATACGCGACCGGCGAGGGCGACTCGGGCTCCACCGACGTCCAGGTCGCGATCCTCACCGCCCGCATCCGCGAGCTCACCGCCCACGTCCAGGTGCACAAGCACGACCACCACTCGCGTCGTGGCCTGCTCCTCCTGGTCGGCAAGCGCCGCCGCCTCCTCAAGTACCTGAAGAAGGAAGACATCGCGCGCTACCGCGGCCTCATCGAGCGCCTCGGCATCCGCGACAACGCCTGACAGCGGTCTTGACAAGGGAGTGCCCCGCGAGGGGCGCTCCCTTTCGCGTCCCCCGGCCGGGTGGCGGTCGCGGCTCACTTTTGCTTCGCCAATGCCGCAGCGTCGGCCCGGTAACGTAAGCTGGTCGTCGAGCACCGTGCTCGACAGCACCTTGCTCGTCGGCGCCTCGCAGCGAGGCGGCGACGCGGCTCGCCAGAGACCGCCCCGGTCCTCGGTAGTGGCATCCGGAACGTCCCGCACGCAGCGGGGCCGAGCTTCCGAGTGCTTCGATCGAAGACCGGAATAGCGCGCAGGCGAACCGCATTCCGTACTACGCAGTGCAGCAACTGCATAAGGAGATCGACACTCTATGTCCGATAACGAACGGACACCTGAGGCGTTCAACCTCGGGGAGCACCACGCCACCGCCGTGATCGACAACGGCGCCTTCGGCACCCGCAAGATCGTCTTCAGCACCGGCCGCCTGGCCAAGCTGGCCCAGGGCTCCGCGATCGTCCAGATGGACGACACCGTGGTCCTCTCCACCACCGCGGCGTCGAAGAACCCGAAGGACCACTTCGACTTCTTCCCGCTCACCGTCGACATCGAGGAGCGGATGTACGCCGCCGGGCGCATCCCCGGCTCGTTCTTCCGCCGCGAGGGCCGCCCGAGCGAGAACGCCATCCTCACCTGCCGCCTCATCGACCGCGGCCTGCGCCCGTCCTTCGAGACCGGCCTGCGCAACGAGGTCCAGGTCATCGGCACCATCCTCGCCGTCGACGCCCGCGACGAGTACGACGTGGTCGCCATGAACGGCGCCTCCATGTCGACCCAGCTCGCCGGCCTGCCCTTCTCGGGCCCGCTCGGCTCGACCCGCATCGTCCTCATCGACGGCACCTGGGTCGCCTTCCCGACCCTCGAGCAGATCGAGAAGGCCACCTTCGACATGGTCATCACCGGCCGGGTCCTCGACTCGGGCGACGTCGCCATCATGATGGTCGAGGCCGAGGCCACCGAGAACACCATCGAACTCATCGCGGCCGGCGGCACCAAGCCGACCGAGGAGATCGTCGCCGGCGGCCTCGAGGCCGCCAAGCCGGTCATCGCCGAGCTCGTGCGCGCCCAGGCCGAACTGGCCGCCGTCGCCGCGAAGCCGCAGGCCGACTACCCGCGCTTCCTCGACTACCAGGACGACGCCTACGCCGCCGTCGAGGCGGCCGTCTCGGCCGAGCTCGACCAGGCCCTGCAGATCGCGGACAAGACCGACCGCCAGGACGAGCTCGACCGCGTCAAGTCGCTCATGCTCGAGAAGCTCGGCGCCGACTTCGAAGGCCGCGAAGGCGAACTGGGCGCCGCGCTGCGCTCGCTCACCAAGAAGCTGGTCCGCCGGCGCGTCATCACCGAGGGCGTCCGCATCGACGGCCGCCTCGCGGCGTACATCCGGCCGCTCGCGGCCGAGGCGGGCATCCTCCCGCGCGTCCACGGCTCGGCCCTGTTCGAGCGCGGCGAGACCCAGATCATGGGCGTCACCACGCTGAACATGCTGCGCATGGAGCAGGCCATCGACACCCTGTCGCCGGTCAGCAAGAAGCGCTACATGCACAACTACAACTTCCCGCCGTACTCGACCGGTGAGACCGGCCGCGTGGGCTCGCCCAAGCGCCGCGAGATCGGCCACGGCGCGCTCGCCGAGCGCGCCCTGGTGCCGGTGCTGCCGAGCCGCGAGGAGTTCCCGTACGCGATCCGCCAGGTCTCCGAGGCGCTGGCGTCGAACGGCTCGACCTCGATGGGCTCGGTCTGCGCGTCCACGATGTCGCTCATGAACGCCGGCGTGCCGATCAAGGCCCCCGTCGCGGGCATCGCGATGGGCCTCATCTCCGAGGAGGTCGACGGCGAGACCAAGTACGTCACGCTGACCGACATCCTCGGCGCCGAGGACGCCTACGGCGACATGGACTTCAAGGTCGCCGGCACGGCCGAGTTCGTGACGGCCCTGCAGCTGGACACGAAGCTCGACGGCCTGCCGTCGGACGTGCTGGCGCAGGCGCTGCAGCAGGCGAACGACGCCCGCCACGCGATCCTCGACGTCATGCTCGACGCGATCAGCGAGCCGGGCGAGCTGGCCGCGACCGCGCCGCGCATCACGACCCTGAAGATCCCGGTCGACAAGATCGGCGCGATCATCGGCCCGAAGGGCCAGACGATCAACCAGATCCAGGACGACACGGGCGCGGACATCACCGTCGAGGACGACGGCACGATCTACGTGTCGGCGGAGAACGGCGAGGCCGCCCAGGCCGCGGTCGAGACGATCAACGCCATCGCGAACCCGACCCTGCCGAACGTGGGCGACCGGTTCCTGGGCACGGTCGTCAAGACCACCGACTTCGGCGCGTTCATCTCGCTGACGCCGGGCCGCGACGGCCTCCTGCACATCTCGAAGGTCGGCGACGGCAAGCGCGTCGAGCGGGTCGAGGACGTGCTGGGCGTCGGCGACAAGATCGAGGTCGAGATCGGCGACATCGACAACCGCGGCAAGATCTACCTGGACAAGGTGTACCCGGAGGGCCAGGAGCCCGAGGGGTACAAGAAGGGCCGTCCGGCCGAGCGCAAGGAGTCCCGCGGGGACCGGGGCGACCGCGGTGACCGCGGCCCGCGCCGCGACCGCGAGCGCTCCGGCGGCGACCGCGGCGAGCGCGGTTCGGGCGACGGCGAGCGCCGCCGCCGCCGCACCCGCCGCAGCGACGAAGGCGGAGGCTCGGAAGAGTAGATGAGTCGTCCCCAGACTCACACGCTGATTGACGATCCGCTGGGCGGCACGGTCCGAGTGACCGTGCTGCCCGGCGGTTTGCGTGTGCTCACCGAATCCGTGCCGAACATGCGCTCCGCCTCGGTGGGCGTGTGGGTCGGCGTGGGCTCCCGCGACGAGTCCCCCGAACTCGCCGGCGTCTCGCACTTCCTGGAGCACCTGCTGTTCAAGGGCACCGAGAAGCGCACGGCGACCGAGATCGCCGAGGCCGTGGAGGCCGTCGGCGGCGAGTCGAACGCCTACACGGCGCGGGAGCTGACCTGCTTCTACGCCCGGGTGCTCGACGACGACCTGCCGATGGCCGTGGACGTGCTCGGCGACGCCATGTGCAACTCGCTCGTGACCGCCGCCGATGTCGAGGTCGAGCGCGACGTGATCCTCGAGGAGATCGCGGCGTCCGCCGACGAGCCCTCGGACGTCGTGCACGAGCTGTTCTCCCTGGCGCTGTTCGGCGACGGGGCTCTGGGCCGGGACATCGCCGGCGACCCGGACACGGTCCGGGCGCTCACCCGCGACCAGATCTTCGACTTCTACCGGCAGCACTACACGGCCCCGAACCTGACGGTGTGCGCCGCGGGCGGGGTCGACCACGCCGAGACCGTGAAGCTCGTGTCGGAGGCGTTCGCGCCGCTGCTGGGCGGCGCGGGCGTGCCGCGCCCCCGCCGCCACGACGAGGAGCGCTTCCCCGCGCCCGAGCGGCTCTTGGTCGAGCGGCACGACACCGAGCAGGCGCACCTGGTCGTGGGCTGCCGGCTGTTCTCGCGGCACGACCCGCGCAAGGACGCGTTCGAGGTGCTGAACAACATCCTGGGCGGCGGCATGTCGTCCCGGCTGTTCCAATCGGTGCGCGAGCAGCGCGGCCTGGCGTACACGGTGTACTCGTTCTCGACGTACTTCGCGGACACGGGCATGTTCGGCGTCTACGCCGGATCGAACCCTGACAGGGTCCACCAGGTGCGCGAGCTGGTGCTCGCCGAGATCGCGAAGGTGGCCGCCGAGGGCGTCACCGAGGCCGAGCTGCGGCGCGGCCAGGGCATGGCCAAGGGCGGCATGGTGCTGGCGATGGAGGACTCCGGTTCGCGCATGAACGGGCTGGGCCGCGAGGAGCTGCTGTACGGCGACCACTGGAGCCTGGAGCAGGAGATCGCGGACATCGAGGCGGTCACTGTGGAGCAGATCCGGGCCGTGGCCGCCGCGATCCTGTCGCAGCCGATGACGACCGTGGCCGTTGGGCCGTTCGACCAGAAGGAATTCGCATGATCAAGGTGGGCGTGCTCGGCGCGCACGGGCGCATGGGCCAGGCCGTGTGCGAGGCGGTGGACGCCGCCGCGGACATGGAGCTGGCCGCCACCGTCGGCCGCGACGAGGCCCTGGACAAGCTCGCGGGCGTCGACGTGGTCGTGGACTTCACGCTGCCCGACGTCGTGATGGGCAACCTGGAGTGGTGCGTCGAGCACGGCATCCACACCGTGGTCGGCGTGTCGGGCTTCGACGCGAAGCGCCTCGAGGCGGCCCGGGAGATCCTGGCGGCCGACCCCGAGGTCGGTTCGGTGATCGCCCCGAACTTCGGGATCGGCGCGGTGCTGATGATGCAGTTCGCGGCGAAGGCGGCCAGGCACTTCGACCACGCGGAGATCATCGAGTCGCACCACCCGCGCAAGGTCGACGCGCCTTCGGGCACGGCCGTGCACACCGCGCGCGTGATCGCGGCGGCCCGCGCCGAGGCCGGGCTGCCGGACATGCCCGACGCGACCGAGTCGGACCCGCTGGGCGCCCGCGGCGCCGAGATCGACGGCGTGCGGGTGCACGCGGTCCGCTCGGCCGGGTACGTGGCGAGCCAGGAGGTGCGCTTCGGCGGCCCCGGCGAGCGGTTCGCGATCAGCCACGACTCGCTCGACCGGGCCTCGTTCATGCCCGGCGTGCTGCTCGCGGTGCGCGAGGTCCTGGGGCGCCCGGGCCTGACGATCGGCCTCGACGACCTCCTGGACTAGGCGAGTGGACAAGGGCGGCCCGCTTCGGCGGGCCGCCCTTTTCGCCTGCTCATTCGGCGGCGGGGCTTTCGGGGGTGGCGCTGGTCTGCGGCGCGGGGCTGGCGGTCTCGTCGGAGCCGCCGGTGCCGGTGTCGGGGGTGGGGGAGGCGCTGGGCGACTCGGTGGCGGTCGCGGACTCGCTGGGGCTGGGGCTCGCGGAGGGCGACTCCGAAGTGGCCTGCTCGCTCGGGCTCGCGGATTCGCTGGGCGCCACCGTGGTCGTCGTGGTCTCGGGTCCGCTGCTCTCGACCTGCGTCTCGATGACGGTGGTCTCGGAGCCGTCGCTGACGAACCGCTCGGGGTCGCCGGTGAGCGCACCGATGAGGTAGAGCGCGGCGACGGTGAGGCCGAAGACGAGGACGCTCGAGACGAGGATGGCCACGAGGGTCCGCTTGTTGGACTGGGTCTTCGTGATGTGGCCTTCGGGGGCGGGCGCTGCGGGGACGACGATCTCGTCGGTGTCC
This sequence comes from Glycomyces sp. NPDC049804, assembly GCF_040674615.1. Lineage (NCBI taxonomy): Bacteria > Bacillati > Actinomycetota > Actinomycetes > Glycomycetales > Glycomycetaceae > Glycomyces > Glycomyces sp. NPDC049804. The sequence goes on along the minus strand of NZ_JBFAMQ010000002.1, from coordinate 112,998 downwards.
TCGGGGGCGACGCCGTCGCGGACGGCGGTCTCGTCCCGAAGCGCCGCAAGGCGTTCGGTGTCGGGGATCTTCGCGGTCGCGGTGGCGCGGCCGGGCTCGACCCGAACGGTCACGGCCGGGGCCCTGCCTCGAGCGGCGGGGGCGAGCGCGGTGATCTGCGCTTTGATCTTCTCGCCGGTGCGGCGCATGGCGCGGAGGATGAGGACCGCGCCGATGGAGGAGCAGACGCTGAGGACGGCGGTGCCGGCGAGGGTGCCCCACAGGCCGAGGAGTTTCGCGAGGACCGCGCCGAGGACGGTGGCGCCCGCGGCGGCGAGCACCTGCCCGATGCTCAACTCCATCGCGGGGTCGTGTTGCTTGTGCCCCTTGCTCTTCGACTCGTATTGAGTCACCGGCCCTCCCCGCTGGTGTTATAGATCCGTTACGCCGACAGGCTCACCAGAATACGGGCCGTGCAGGAGACGGCTACGGTTTGTGCTTGAGCTAACGGCCTTGTGCGGACGGGTTGCCGACCGAGAAGCGGCGCAAACGCCGCCACTGCCACAGCCACAGCAGACCGCATGCGACCAGCACGAACCCGATGCCGATGATGAGGAACGCGCGCCCGTCGTTCTCGACGGCGGTGGCGGAGAGGTCGTACTCGTCGCCGGGCGTCATGGTCCACGTGACGGTGCGGCCCTCGAGCTCGCCGTTGTGCTCGGTGACGCGGGCGGGGAAGTCGACGCTGAGCAGGATCTCGGCGTCCTCGAACGCGGCCGGGTCGAGGAACCCGGCGGCGCGGAGGTCCCAGTGGCTGTCGAGGGTGTACTCGCGGCCGCTGTGGTCGAGGCGGAGGTAGCCCCAGTCGTCGCCGCCGAAGTCGGCGAAGTCGGCGATGGGACGGTTCGTGAAGGTCGCGGTGTAACCGGTGTAGCCGCCCTCGGCGTAAGGGGTGCGATCCGTGCCGGGGACGCCGTCGAGGAGGGCGTCGAGGAACGCGTCGAGCTGCGCCTGGTCGAGTCCCTGGTCGGCCGCCCGGGCCACGAACTCGTCGCTCCATGCGGCGGTGAACTCGCCGCCCACGGTGTCGTCGGGCCGCACCTGCAGGCCGAGGTCGAGCCGGAGGCACCCGGACGTGGTGACGAGCAGTCCGAGCGCGGCGGCGGCGAGGAGCACGCGGCGAGTGAGCAGACCCAGCATGCCCCGAGCCTAGGCCCGATAAAGCGCTGATTCGGCGCTTTCGCCCGACTCGCGGGAGCCGGTGTCGCCCCCGTCCGCAACCCTGGTATCGGGGCCGCTGCGCACCGGCACCCGAGGGTCCGCCCGAGGCGCCGAACGACGGGGCCGCACGCCGCCGATCGCGCTCGCCTCGCCCGCGAAACCACCCCGCCCGCCTCCTCCCGCTACGCTTTGCGGAGAGGAGGCGATGTGTGCGCAGTCGATGAGGCCACGCTGGCGCCGGAACCCGGCCCGGCCCCGGAACCCAAGCGCGGCAACCCGGTGCAGCGCTGGATCGCCGGCGTCGTCGGGCACCCGGCGTTCGCGCCGCTCGCGATCCTCGGCTGCGTCTCGGCGGCCGCCGCCGGGATCGTCGTCACGGACCCGACCGACAACACCGGCCCGAGCACCTGCCTGTTCAAGGTCGCCACCGGCTTCGACTGCCCCGGCTGCGGCGGCACCCGCGCGTTCTACTACCTCGCCACCCTCAACCTGCCCGAAGCCGCCCGCCACCACCTCATGGCCGTCTTCGCCGCCCCGTTCATCGTCTGGATGTACCTCGCCTGGGCCCTGCCGCGCCTCGTCGCGCGCCGCACCTGGCGCCTCCCCACCTTCCACCTCACCCCGAACGCCCTCACCGGCTTCCTCATCGTCTGGGGCGTCTTCTTCATCGCCCGCAACCTGCCGTGGGAGCCGTTCAGCTTCTTCTACGTATGAGAAAAGACCCGGCCGCCTCGGGCGACCGGGTCCTCTCGCGGGTGTTGATCGATGCGCTACGCGTAAGCGCTCGCCCGGTGCAGGTAGATGTCGCCCGAGACCGAGCGCGCCCGCACCTCCAGGCTCGTGCCCGTGCTCGACGGCGCCGGGGACGTGTCGCCCGTGGCCAGCTCGGAAGTGACCGAGCCCGCCTTGGCGTCCAGGTCCACCCAGATGTCCGTGCCCGGCACGACCCCGAGGCTGATCCGGCCCGAGACCGTGTTCGCCCGCACCGAACCGGACCGCAGCGCGCTCAACTCGATCCCGCCCGACAGCGTGTTCACGTTCGCGTTCGAGTCGACCCGCTCGGCCGTGATCGAACCGGCCACCGTCTTGGCGGAGAAGTCCCCGCCGACGTGGTCGGCCCGCACCTGTCCCGAAGCCGTGTTCGCCCGGAAGTCCTCGACCGCGTCGATGACGCTGATCGAACCCGAGACCGTGTTCGCGCGGACGCTCGTCGCGTTCTCCACCGTCGCCGAACCGGCGACCGTGTTGATCGAGACCGCGCCCAGCCTGCCGTGCAGGCTGATCGGCGCCGACGTCGTCTTGACCGAGACCTCCGAGCGGACCGGCACCTTCACCGAGAGGTGCACGCCGATCTCCTTGCGGAAGAACCAGTTCTGCGCCTTCTCCGGCGCCACGACCCGCAGGTGCCCATTCTCGAACTCCACGCGCGCCAGGTCCGCGGCGTCCGCGTCGCCCTCCGAGCGGCGCTGCGCGGGCTTGACCTCCACGAGCACGGTGTCGAGCTCGTGCGCGGTGACGGTGACCGACCCGTCGGCGAGGGTGATCGCCGCCGTGACCGGCCCGTCATGGGTGAATTCGGTGTACTCGTTCATTGCTCGGTGCTCCTAAGCCCTGGCGTAGCCGGTGATGCGCTGGCTGTACTTCGCGCCGGCGGGCTGCCCCGAAGTGCGCGAGGCGTGGACGGCGTTGTTGATCGCACGCACCAGCCAGGCGTTGACGGAGGCGCCGTCGGAGGAGGCCGCCTTCTCGACGTCCTCCTTCAGCGACTCGGGAAGACGCAGCGTGATGCGGGCGACGTCGTCGTCCACCGGCGGGGCCGGCGGCGGCGCGGCCTCGGCGGTCTCGCCGCCGCGCACCTGCAGGTCCACTTCCCGGCCGCGCACGCGCAGATCGACCGAGGCCGAGGAACCGGCCTGGTCGAGCCCCGCGGTGATCTCCGCGGCGGCCTCCGAGAGTGCTTCCATGAGCGCCAGACGAGCGCCCGCATCGAGCGCCTCGGCCAGCAGTTCAGCGGTCCGCGCGGCATCCTCGCCGCCGGGCGCGGCGGCAGCGGTGAGGCTCCGGCGGAGCGATTCGATATACGGCGTCAAGTCCATGACACCATGGTGACATCATTTCTGACGTCTGTCAAGCGGCGCTGTGAAACCAGGTACTGCGATCCGAACCACCACCACCGCCCGCACACCCCCCGACACCGCCCGAACCCGGGCGCGTGCCGGACCACACTCCGCAGCCGAGTACCCTCAGGGAGTCGAGCACCAGCACTAACAGGCATTGCACATGAAACGAGGGGGAGCGGGGATGCCCGAAATCGTACCGATGGACGTCCGACTCATCGCCTGGACGCACTTCGAGTCCCCGGCCGACGTCCCCTGGGACACCGACGCCGACGGCGGCCAAGCCCTCGCCGAATTCGCCGGCCGCGCCTGCTACCAGTCCTGGACCAAGCCCAACCCCAAGACGGCCACCAACGCCGGATACCTCGAGCACATCCTCCAGGTCGGCCACCTCTCCGTCCTCGAGCACGGCACCGTCAGCTTCTACCTCAGCGGCATCTCCCGCTCCCTCACCCACGAGCTGATCCGCCACCGCCACTTCTCGTACTCCCAGCTCTCCCAGCGCTACGTCCCCGAACGCGACGCCGCCATGGTCGAACCCGACGTCATCGCGAACGACCCCGAACTCCACGCGCGCTTCCTCGCCGCCGCCGAAGCCGCCCAGAGCGCCTACAACGACCTCCTCGAAGGCCTCGAGAAGCAGTTCGCCGACGTCGCCAACCCCACGCTGCGCCGAAAGCAAGCGCGCCAAGCGGCGCGTTCAGTACTCCCCAACGCCACCGAGACCCGCATCGTCGTGACCGGCAACTACCGCGCCTGGCGGCACTTCATCGCCATGCGCGCCTCCGAGCACGCCGACGTCGAGATCCGGGCGCTGGCCATCGCATGCCTCAAGCAGCTCAAAGAGAAGGCCGCCAACGTCTTCGCCGACTTCCAGATCACGAAGCTCGACGACGGCACCGAGGTCGCCTCCAGCCCCTACGTCACCGAGGGCTAGAGCCGCGGACGCATATCCGCGCACCGCTCGGAAGGCTCGCCGGCACCGCCGCGAGCGCCGAACCGCAGTGGTGCGGCGGAAAAACTTGAGACAGTTACAAAACGCAGCGAGCGGCCGGGCGCAGGCGCCCCGGCCGCCGGACCCAGCATTGGTGAAAGCAACATGCGCAACGCAACGCGCCCCTTCGGGCGAACACTCGCGGCCATGATCACGCCGTTCACGCCCTCGGGCGAACTCGACGTCCCCGGCACCGCCGCCCTCGCCCGCCACCTCGTCGACGAGCAGGGCTGCGAAGGCCTCGTCGTGAACGGCACGACCGGTGAATCCCCTGTCACCACCGACGCCGAGAAGACCCAGGTCATCGAGGCCGTCCTCGAGGCCGTCGGCGACCGCGCCCACGTCATCGCCGGCGCCTCCACGTACGACACGCGCCACTCGGTGCGCCTCGCCCAGGCCGCCGCGCAGGCCGGCGCCCACGGGCTCCTGCTCGTCACCCCCTACTACAACAAGCCCACCCAGGACGGCGTCGCCGCGCACTTCGAGGCCATCGCCGACGCCACCGAGCTGCCGGTCATGCTCTACGACATCCCGCCCCGCTCGGTCATCGGCATCGCCGACGCCACCTACGAGCGCCTGGCCCGCCACGAGCGCATCATCGCCGTCAAGGACGCCACGGGCGACGTCGTCCACGGCCAGCGCCTCCGCCTCGCCACCGGCCTCGCCGTCTACTGCGGCGTCGACGAGATCAACCTCGCCGCGTACGCCACCGGGCAGGTCGGCATCGTCTCCGTCACCGCCCACCTCATCGGACGCCAGCTCAACGCCATGTTCGACGCCTTCGACGAAGGCGACATCGCGAAGGCCTCGGCGATCAACGACGCGCTCCTGCCGGTCACCGAAGTCCTCTTCGAGAACCCCGGGCTCGTCGGCGTCAAGGCCGGCCTCAAGGGCCTCGGCCTGCCCGCGGGCGACCCGCGCCTGCCGCACGTCCCGGCCGACGCCGAGCTCAGCGCCCGCATCGCCACCGCCCTCGCCGACCTGAAGGAGGCCTGATGGGTCTGACCCGACCGAAGAACCTCGGCGCGCCCGGCGCCCTCCCCGAGGGGGCGCTGCGCGTCATCCCCCTCGGCGGCCTCGGCGCCATCGGCCGCAACATGACCCTCTTCGAGTACGAGGGCCGCCTGCTCATCGTCGACTGCGGGGTGCTCTTCCCCGACGTCGACCAGCCCGGCGTGGACCTGATCCTGCCGGACTTCACGCAGATCCTCGACCGCCTCGACGACATCGAGGCCATCGTCGTGACCCACGGCCACGAGGACCACATCGGCGCGATCCCGTACCTGCTCGAGCACAAGAACGACATCCCGGTCGTCGGCTCGAAGTTCTCGGTCGCCCTGGTGGAGGCCAAGCTCCGCGAGCGGCGCATCAAGCCCGCCGGGATCGTCGTGGCCGAGAACGAGACGCTGCAGCTCGGCCCGTTCGGCCTCGAGTTCCTGGCCGTGAACCACTCGATCCCGGACGCGCTCGCCGTCGCGATCCGCACCGAGGCCGGCCTGGTGCTGCACACCGGCGACTTCAAGATGGACCAGCTGCCGCTCGACGGGCGCATCACCGACCTCGCCGGGTTCGCGCGCCTGGGCGACCAGGGCGTGGACCTGCTGCTCTCGGACTCGACGAACGCCGAGATCCCCGGCTTCGTGACCTCCGAGCGCCAGATCGGGCCCGTGCTCGACAAGCTCTTCGAGGATGTGAAGGGCCGCATCATCGTCGCGTCCTTCGCCAGCCACGTGCACCGCGTGCAGCAGGTCATGGACGCCGCTCACGCGCACGGCCGCAAGGTCGCGTTCGTGGGCCGCTCGATGGTGCGCAACATGGCGATCGCCCGCGACCTCGGCCTCATGCAGGTCCCCGACGGCCTGCTGGTGAGCATGGACGAGGCGGTGCGCCTGCCCGCCGACGAGATCGTGTACATGTCCACCGGTTCGCAGGGCGAGCCGATGAGCGCCTTGGGCCGCATGGCCTCCGGCGACCACCGGCACATCGCGGTCGAGCCCGAGGACACGATCATCCTGGCCTCGTCGCTGGTGCCCGGCAACGAGACCGCCGTGTACGGCGTGATCAACCGCCTCGCGCGCACCGGCGCCACGGTGATCCACAAGGACGTCGCGAAGGTCCACGTCTCGGGCCACGCCCCGGCGGGGGAGCTGCTGTACGTGCTCAACGTCGTCAAGCCCTCCAACATGATCCCGGTCCACGGCGAGGCCCGGCACCTGCAGGCGCACGCGCGCCTCGCGATCGAGTCCGGGGTCCCGGCCGACCAGGTCATCGTCATCGAGAACGGCGACGTGGTCGACCTGATCGACGGCCGCGCGCGGCTCGTGGGGCACGTCCCGAACAACCTGATCTATGTGGACGGCCTCTCGGTGGGCGACGTCGGCGAGCCGGTGCTCAGCGAGCGCCGCGTCCTCGGCGACGGCGGCTTCATCGCCGCGACCGTGGTGATCGACTCCGAGAACGGCAAGGTCGTCGGCGGCCCGACGGTGTCGGCGAAGGGCTTCTCGGAGGACCCCAAGGCCTTCGACGGGGTGCTGCCGCTCATCGACGACGCGATGGAGCGCGCGGCGCAGGACGGCATCACCGACCCGCACCAGCTCCAGCAGATCCTGCGGCGCACGGTCGGCAAGTGGGTCAACGACACCTACCGCCGCCGCCCGATGATCGTGCCTCACGTCCTCGAAGTCTGAGGCCCGCGAACGAACGCGGCGGGGCCGCTCCCCTTCTCGAGGGAGCGGCCCCGCCGTTGTTGCTCTGGCGCGTTTAGGGGTTGTGGCCCGGCCACGTGTTGGGCTGCTGGGCCTGCTGCGGCGGGACCTGCAGCTGGGTGGTCTGCGGGGCCTGCTGCTGGTACGGCTGCGGCGCGTACTGGGGCTGGGCGGGCTGCTGCTTCGGGGGCGCCCAGCGCATCAGGAAGATGCTGCCGGCCAGCAGCGCGGCGGCCAGGATGTACAGCCAGATGCCGCCGCCGGCGGTGGCGCTCACATCGAGGTCGGCGTCCTCCCAGGCGTCGCCGTTGAAGGCGGCGTTGAGTTCGATGACCGGGTGGAGCGCGGCGGCGACGGTGATCGCGGCGAGGCCGATGCCGCCGAGCTTGGCGGCCCAGGCGAGGCCGGGCTTGACCCCGGCGGCGGCCCAGCCGACGAGGACGATGAGGACGAGCGCGGGCGCGAGGCCGGGGAGGCCGACGCCGGCGGTGTCGATGCCGAAACCGCCGACCTCGTCGGCGTCGCTGCCGCTGAACGAGATCTGGGGGAGCAGCGAGCCGACCGCGAGGAGCAGGAGGCCCGCCCCGGCGAGCCCGAGCCCGACGGGCGTCGGGCGGTCCGGGCCGCTGGGGAGGAGCTGCTGGTACGCGGGCTGCTGCTGCGGCTGACTCGGCTGGGCCTGGGGCTGCGAGGCGTACTGCGGGTACTGGGCTGCGGGGTCGCTCAAGAGAGAGATCACACCTAACTCTGGTATCCGATGGGCTGAGCATCAAGGTGAAGACGGGTCACCTTGCGGGACACGGGTATCCGACAGAGCATCCTAAGGGGTGCCCGCCAGTGACGCGAGCCTTCTTCGTTTTCGTGTTGCGAGGATGCTGACCTGCGGGTACGGAAAATGTCGTACCCGCGCGCTATTTTTGTGCCAGGGGTCCCTTAAGGGGGATTTATCGACTTAAAGCGGGATTCGCCTAGTTTCGTGAACGGATCGGCAGCGGGTTCGGGGGCTCCAGGCGGAGCTCGTTCACCACCATGTCCTCCGGGGTGTCGAGCAGGCCGATGATGGTCTGCGCGATCGACTCCGGGCTCGTGGCGCGGGCCGGGTCGTAGTCCGCGCCGTACTGCTCGCGTACGCTGCGCTGCATGTCGGTGGCGAAATGCGAGGGGTACACGCTCGTGACCCGCACGCCGTTCGGCTGCTCCTCGCCGCGCAGCGAATCCGCCAGCGCCCGCAGCGCGTGCTTGCTCGCCGCGTACGAGCTCCACTTCGGCGCCGCGTTGATCCCCGCGCCCGAGTTGACGAAGACGACATGGCCGCGCGCGGCGCGCAGCGCCGGGAGCAGCACCCGGGTCAGCTCCGCGGGCGCGGTCACGTTGATCGCGAGGGTCTGCTGCCACTGCTCGAGCGGCTGGTCCGCGACGGCCGCTATGTGGGCGATCCCGGCATTGTGGATCACGCCGTCGAGCCGCTCCAAGCCGAGGTCCGCGACCGCGGCCGCGATCGTCTCCGGCTCGGCGAGGTCGAAAACGAGCTTCCGGTCGTGCGGCACACCGTCCAGAGCGGACTCGCTGCGGGCGTGCGCGATGACCTTGTCGCCGCGCGCGGTGAGCTGCTCGGCGAGGGTCCGGCCGAGGCCGCGGCCCGCGCCCGTCACCAGAATCGTTTTCGACATGTCCTCACATTAACCGTTTTCATGGTTGCCTTCGGGCCGACTCCGCTCAGCATGAGGGCGGTAACGTATGGGGCATGATGGCCAGGACGAGCGGCAGTTCGGGCGGCGCCGCCCGCAAGGGGGGCACCGTTCGCAAGAGCAGTGCGCCCGCGGCGCGCCGCAAGCCCGCCTCCACCGCCGCCAGATCGCCCGCGAAGCCCGCCGCCCGCAAAGCGGCGAAGTCGACCGCGAAGAAGACCGCCGCCAAGAAGGCCGCCAAGCGGACCGCCAAGAAGGCCGCCCCCAAGCGCAAAGGCATGGACGCGGTCCCCGGGCCGCTCGAGGCCCTCGGGCTCGGCCTGCGCGGACTCTGGGTCGGCACCGCCCGTTCCACGGGCTGGATGGCCCGCTCCGTCGGCAAGGAGGCCGCCACGGCCCGCGACATCGACCCCGCGCACCGCCGAGACGGCCTCGGGCTCTTCCTCATCGCCATCGCGATCGTCCTGGCGTGCGCGGTCTGGTTCGATGTGGCCGGTCCGATCGGGGAGCGCCTGGCGTTCATCCTCGACTGGCTGCTGGGCCTGGCCACCCGCGCGCTGCCGGTGCTGCTGGTCCTGTGGGGACTGCGCGTGATGCGGCAGGTCCCGCCGGAGGACGCGCACGGCCGCTCGCTCGTGGGCTGGACCTCGATCTGGCTCTCGAGCCTCGGCCTGCTGCACCTGATGTCGGGCCTGCCGTCCGACATGGGTGAGCGGATGGTCGCGGGCGGCCAGATCGGCTGGCTCGTCGGCGGGGGGCTCGCGCTGGGCGTCTCGGCGTACGTGGCGTTCCCGCTGCTGATCCTGCTGCTGCTCTTCGGGGTCCTGGTGGTGACGGCGACGCCGCTCAACCAGGTGCCGTACAAGCTCGGCCGCCTCTGGGACCTCGCCACGGGCAAGGTCGACTCCTACGAGGACGATGACGACGAGGAAGCGGAGGACGAGCCGAAGCCGAAGGCCCGCAAACCCAGCCGCGAGGCGAAGCAGCTTCAGGAGGAGGAGGCCCGCCGGGTCCACCACCCCACGACGGTCCTGCCCCGGCTCGCGCCCGAGGAGGTGCCCGAGCTCAACTCGGAGCACGTCTCCGCCCGCGACTCCGTGCCGATCCCCGAGCCCGAGCCGGTGCGCGAGCCGCCGAAGCACTCGCCGCCGCCCAAGCGCATCGAGCAGCCGACCCTTTCGGACGGCAGTGCGGCTGTCGAAGGCGAGTACCGCCTGCCGCCGATCGACCTGCTTCCGACCGGGCCGACCGCTAAGAAGCGCTCCAAAGCCAACGATTCCGTCATCGCGGCGCTCCAGGAAGTGTTCGCGCAGTTCCAGGTCGATGCGGCCGTCACCGGCTTCACGCGCGGTCCGACGGTGACCCGCTACGAAGTGGAGCTCGGCCCGGCCGTGAAGGTCGAGCGGATCATCCAGCTCTCCAAGAACATCGCCTATGCCGTCAAGAGCTCGGACATCCGGATCATCAACCCGATCCCGGGCAAGAGTGCCGTCGGCGTCGAGATCCCGAACACCGACCGCGACGATGTGGCGCTGGGCGACGTCCTGCGATCACCACTCGCGCTTTCCGACGACCATCCGATGATCGTGGGCCTGGGCAAGGACGTCGAAGGCGGCTATGTCCTCACCAACCTGACCAAGACGCCGCACTTGTTGGTAGCCGGAGCCACCGGCTCTGGGAAGGCCTTGTCGCTACTGGAGCCGATCCCGACGCCTTCAGGCTGGTCCACTATGGGTGATCTGCAGGTGGGCGATCGCGTGTTCGACGAACACGGCGCACCCTGCACTGTCATCGCCGCTACCGAAGTGATGGAGGACCGGCCCTGCTACGAGGTGGAGTTCTCTGACGGCACCGTCATCGTCGCGGACGCCGAGCACCAGTGGGTCACCACGACGCGCTCCGACCGCTCCAAGGCACGGCGCCGCACGGATGACTCGTACTGGTCCGAGGACGAGATCCTCTGGATCAAGACGCGCGCTCATTCGGTGCTCAGACTGCCTGACGTTCCGATGTCGACCGCGCAGGTCATCGACGATATCGGAGTCCGGTACAAGACCCTTCTCCTGCAGGTCGCCAAGGACATCCCGGTGATCGAGGGCGCAGCCAGCACCTTCTACAAGCGCAGCGGGAGGACCGTCCGGATGCGCGCGCCGGTGCGCTCCGGCCACGCCATGTACCAGGCGCTGGTCGATCGCGTCTTGATGCCAGGGCGGTCCGCTCGACGCCAGGAACGGCAGCACATCAAGACGACCGCCGAGATCGCCGCAACGCTGCGTGTAGAGGGCCGCGGACAGTCGTGGGCGAACCACGCGGTGGCGGTCGCCGGCGCGCTGGCTCTTCCACCTGCGGACCTGCCGATCGCGCCGTACACCCTCGGCTGCTGGCTGGGCGATGGCACAACCAGATCCGCGGGGTTCACCTCCGCCGATGAGGAGATCCTCGACGGCATCCGAGCCGACGGGTACGCCGTCACCAAGCATCCGAGCGCACGGCTCCAGTACACGATCTCGAACGCCCCGGAGCGCGATGAGCGGATCCGGTCCGCGATCCGGATGGCGGACCCGGGCGTCGGCCTGACTCGGGCCGCCCGTCACCAGGGCGTCGGAGTGTCCGCGGTGTTCGCCGCGGCGAAGGGTCGCTTCGCGATCGGCCGCAACGGCGGCGCCAATCCCGAAAGCCCGGCGCGCACGCCGTATCGATCGATGAGCGCATTGTTCAAGGAACTCGGGGAGAAGCACATTCCGCAGGAGTACCTGCGGGCGTCCGAGTCGCAGCGTCGCGACCTGCTGGCAGGCCTGCTCGACACCGACGGCACGGTCTCCAAGAGCGGGAACATCTCCTTCGCAGTGACGAGCGAGCGGCTCGCAAGCGATTTCCTGGAACTGGTGCGGGGTCTGGGCTACCATGCCACCGTCTCGACCAGGAACGTCAAGGGCCGCAAGCCCGAGACCTCGGTCTGCTATTCGGTCGCGTTCACCACGTCGGACCGGGTGTTCAGGCTCCGCCGGAAGGCCGAGCGCCAAGTCGAGTCCGCGCGTTCGACGACTCGCGAGCGGTACATCGTCGATGTCCGGCCAGTGCCGCCGGTGCCGGTGCGGTGCATCGAAGTGGACAGTCCGAGCCACCAGTTCCTGGCGAGCCGCGCCATGATCCCCACGCACAACTCGAGCCTCATCAACACGCTGCTCGTGTCGATGCTCGTCCGTGCCACACCTGAGGAAGTGCGGCTGCTCCTCATCGACCCGAAACGGGTCGAGCTCACCAACTACGAGGGCGTGCCGCACCTCGTCCATCCGATCGTCACCAACCCGAAGAAGGCGTCCGATGCGCTGCAATGGGTCGTCAAGGAGATGGACATGCGGTACGAGGACCTCGCGAAAGCGGGTGTGCGCCATGTGGACGACTTCAACCGCAAGGTCCGTTCGGGTGAATTGAAGACCGATCCGGCGTCGGGCCGCGAGTTGCGGCCGCATCCCTACCTCCTGGTGATCGTCGACGAGCTCGCCGACCTCATGATGGTGGCGGCGAGGGATGTCGAGGAATCGGTCGTCCGCATCACGCAATTGGCCCGCGCAGCGGGCATTCACCTGGTGCTCGCCACCCAGCGGCCTTCAGTTGATGTCGTCACCGGCCTCATCAAGGCGAACGTCCCGTCCCGGCTCGCGTTCTCGACCTCTTCGCTGGCCGATTCGCGGGTCATCCTCGACCAGCCCGGCGCTGAGAAGCTCGTCGGTCGAGGCGACGGCCTGTTCCTGCCGATGGGCGCCTCCAAACCCGAGCGCATCCAGGGGGCCTGGGTCGGCGACGACGAGATCGAGGCGATCGTGGCGCACGTCAAGGCCCAGATGGACGCCCAGTACATCGAGGAGGTCACCGCGGCGCCGGGTTCGACGCGCGAGATCGACCCGGAGATCGGCGACGACCTGGAACTGCTCATCCAGGCCATCGAGCAGGTCGTGACCACGCAGTTCGGGTCGACCTCGATGCTGCAGCGCAAGCTGCGGGTCGGGTTCGCGAAGGCCGGGCGGCTCATGGACCTCATGGAGACGCGCGGGGTCGTGGGCCCCTCGGAGGGCACGAAGGCCCGCGACGTGCTGGTCAAGCCCGAGGAACTGGACGGCGTCATCGCCTCGCTCCAGGGCTGAGCGAGGAACGCGAAGGGCCGGTCCGCAGCGGACCGGCCCTTCGCGTTCGCCTATTCGAAGCTGGCGGCGATCTCGTGGTTCTTCTCGCCGGAGAGCGGCAGCGACACGTCCTCCTCGGGCCACTTGACCGGACCCACGGGGTGGAAGTTCAGCGTGAACGCGAGCGCGTCGGCGGGCACGTCGTAGGTGAGCGTGTAGGTGCGCCAGACGGCGTCCGTGAGGTCCTCGTCCGCGTGGTTCGAGGAGACCGGCGCCAGTTCGCCCTCGGGGCCCGAGACCTTCAGGACCTTCTTGGGGTCGATGGGCCATTCGAGGCCGCTGGCGGAGTGGAGCCAGCCGAATTCGACCGTGAGGAGGGCCCGGTCCGGTTCGGCCACCCAGCCCGTGCCGGGCTGGAAGACGTCCCGGGAGAGGTAGAAGACCGTCTCGTACTCCCAGTCGTCGAACCAGTACTCGTAGCTGCCCTGGGTCGTGCGGCCGTCGACCGAGCCCTTGGCCGCCTCGGTCTCGACCGAGGCCTTGCCGGTGTACAGCGCCTGGATGAGGCCGTCGCGGGTGCGCTCCCGCAGGTCCATCGTCTGGGTCCGCTCGGCGTCGACCACCTCGAGGGTGATCGGGGCGTCCTTCTTCGCCACGGTGAAGTAGACCGCGCCGGGGGCGGGCACCTCGCCGTCGAAGTCCCAGGCGCGGTCGCCGATCTTCAGCGTCGCGGCGAGCTCGCCCGCTTCGGCGTTGAACGGCTCGGCGTCGCCGGGCTCGTGCGAGAACTGGACGAGCGTGAACTCGTAGCCGGGCTCGGGCGAGTACAGGTTCACGTGCTCGCCGAGGAGGTAGTCGAGCTGGAAGCCCTCGGGCAGCGCGTCGAAGGACGCGACGCACTCGACGCGCAGCTCGAAGTGGGCGCCGAGGAGCAGTCCTTCGTCGTCGGCGAAGCGCGCGGCGTCTTCGGCGGGGCACACGGAGACCGGGATCTCGTCGCTGGTGAGCGTGTACCCGGCGCGCGTGTGGAGCGTGCCGGTGGGCGTCTCGCCGCACGCGGCGACCGACATCACGGCGGCGGTGGCGAGCAGGGCGAATGCCGACCTTCGGAGGGCAGGGCGATGGGCTGGGGCGATGCCTTTGGGGGACATAGGACAAGCCTAGGGTATGGCCGCCACGTGCGGTGATCCACTGTTGTCCCTGCGCAGACGGGTCACAATGGGGAGAATTGTCGCCTTTTCTACGGCTCGTACGGGCCCTGTCGGGACGCCCTCCGCAATGCGGCCTTCCGGCCTTCGCAGCGGCGCTGAGCTGTATCACTGTGGCCCGGCCCGCCGCCGGGGGCATTCGCGGCCCGCCGGTAGGTACGCTTTCCTGGTGTCTGCAGCTCATTCGACCCGTTCCGAGGAATCGACCGCACGCGAGGCCGGCAAGAGCGTCGCGCTCCTGACGCTCGGCTGCGCCCGCAACGAGACCGACTCCGAGGAACTGGCCGCCCGCCTCGCCGCCGGAGGGTGGCGCATCAGCGACGACGGCGAGAACGCCGACGTCGTCATGGTCAACACCTGCGGTTTCATCGAGCAGGCCAAGACCGAGTCCATCGACGTCCTCCTCGACGCCTCCGCGACCGGCGCGAAGGTCGTCGCGACCGGCTGCATGGCCGAGCGCTACGGCCGCGAGCTCGCCGAGAGCCTGCCCGAGGCCGACGCCGTGCTCGGCTTCGACCACTACCCGGACATGGCCGCCCGCCTCGACGACATCCTCGCCGGGCGCACGGTCGAGTCCCACCAGCCCTCGGACCGCCGCAAGCTCCTGCCGCTGGCCCCGGCCGCGCGCCAGAGCGCCGCCGCCGTCGTCCCCGGCCACTCGCGCGCCTCCCAGGCCGACGCCGCGACCCTCGGCGCGGGCGCCCCGCAGCACCTCGCGGTCGTGCGCAAGCGCCTCACCGACGGCCCCGTCGCCAACCTGAAGCTCGCCTCCGGCTGCGACCGGCGCTGCACCTTCTGCGCGATCCCGTCCTTCCGCGGCTCGTTCGTCTCCCGCACGCCCGAGGAGATCCTGGCCGAGGCGGCCTGGCTCGCCTCCGAAGGCGTCAAGGAGCTCAACCTCGTCTCCGAGAACACCACCTCGTACGGCAAGGACCTCGCCGACTCGCAGGCCCTCGAGCACCTGCTCGAGAACATGGCCGCGATCGACGGCATCGAGTGGATCCGCCTGTCGTACCTGCAGCCCGCCGAGCTGCGCCCGAGCCTCATCGAGGCGATGCACCGCACTGAGAAGGTCGTTCCCTACTTCGACCTGTCCTTCCAGCACTCGTCCGCGAAGGTGCTGCGCCGGATGCGCCGCTTCGGCTCGACCGAGAACTTCCTCGCGCTGCTCAAGCAGATCCGCGACGTCGCCCCGCTCGCCGGCGCCCGCACCAACGTCATCGTCGGCTTCCCCGGCGAGACCGAGGAGGACGTGCAGGAGCTCATGGGCTTCCTCGAGGAGGCCCGCCTCGACTCCACCGGCGTGTTCGCCTACTCCGACGAGGACGGCACCGAAGCGGTCGGCCTCGACGGCCACGTGGACGAGGACGTCATCTCCGAGCGGCACACCCGCGTCTCCATGCTCGTCGACGAGCTCGTGAGCCAGCGCGCCGCCGACCGCGTGGGCGAGGTCATGCAGGTCCTCGTCGAGTCCGTGGAGGACGACGGCGTGGACGGCCGCGGCGCGCACCAGGCGCCGGAGGTCGACGGCACGATCGCGCTCGTGGGCGAGGTCGAGGGCCTGGAGGCCGGCGACTTCGTGACGGCGAAGGTGATCGACTCGCACGGCGTGGACCTCGTGGCGGAGCTCGTCGAGGAGGCCTGGTGACCGCTGAGGACCGGCCGGTCTCGCCGTGGAACATCGCGAATGTGGTGACGGTGGCCCGGATCTTCCTGGTGCCCGTCTTCGCGGTCTTCGTGGTCCTCTCGGGGATGGAGCACGCGGGCTGGCGGATGGCCGCCTGCGCCCTGTTCGTGTTCATCTCCGCCACCGACTTCGTCGACGGCTGGCTGGCGCGCTCGCGCGGCCTCGTCACGGATTTCGGGAAGCTCGCCGACCCGATCGCGGACAAGGTCCTCATCGGGACCTCGCTGGTGCTGCTGAGCTACTACGACGTGCTGCCGTGGTGGGTGACCGTGGTCATCCTCGTGCGCGAGCTGGGGATCACGGCGCTGCGGATGGCGGTGCTGCGGCGCACGGTGATCGCCGCGGACCGGGGCGGGAAGCTCAAGACGGTCCTGCAGATCACGGCCGTGGCCTGGTACTTGTGGCCGTGGCCGGCCCCGCTGCACGCCGTCGGGCCGTGGCTGATGGGCGCCGCGCTGGTCCTCACCGTGCTGACGGGAATGGATTACCTCTGGAAAGCATTCAAAACGAAGAAGAGCGAGCCGAACCGGACGAGATAGGCTTGCGGAACCCACCTAAGCTCAGTTGAGCTATCGCGGCGCGGAGGAGAGTCTCATGGTGTTGTTGCGGGAACTGCTGGGAGAGACCCTGCGGCGCCGCCGCCGCGCGCAGAAGCGGACGCTGCGGGACGTGTCGAAGCAGGCCAATGTGAGCCTCGGCTACCTGTCGGAGATCGAGCGCGGCCACAAGGAGCCTTCGAGCGAGCTGCTGGCCTCGGTGTGCGGGGCGCTGCAGGTGCGCCTGTCCGAGGTGCTGGCGGAGGTCTCGCGCGAAGTGGCGATCCACGAGCGCGGTGAGGAGAAGCAGCAGCCGGGCCGCCAGGTCGCGGTGCTGCCGCTGCCTCGCACCGAGAACCCGCCTGCGGGGGACGTGCAGGAGGAGGTGCTGCGTCGGCGCCGTGCGCTGTCGGCGGCGCCCGCTTCGATCGCGCAGGTGCGGTCCCGGCACCGCCGTGGCGAAGTGACCGATTCGGTGGTCCGCGCAGCGGCCTGACTGTACTCCTGCCCGACGCGACCGATGATGTAGTTTTGGCGATTGAGGCGTCACCCTGTCCCACGCGAGTGGCGCGGATGTCCGACACTAGAGGCATGTCGGCGTTGCAGAACAAATCTATGGCTCGCAAGCTTCGCCAAGGAGCACCGGAAGGACCCCGATAATGGCCAATCCGTTCGTCAAGGGCTGGAAATACATGATGGCGCTCTTCGGTGCGAAGATCGACGAGCACGCCGACCCCAAGATCCAGATCCAGCAGGCGATCGAGGAAGCGCAGAAGCAGCACCAGGCGCTGGTGGGGCAGGCGGCTTCTGTGATCGGGAACCAGCGCCAGCTGGAGATGAAGCTCAACCGCTCGATGGCCGAAGTGGAGCGTCTGCAGGCGCAGGCGCGCCAGGCCCTGGTGCTGGCCGACAAGGCGCGCGCCGAAGGCGACGAGCAGAAGGCGCAGCAGTTCGAGTCCACCGCCGAGATCCTGGCGGGGCAGCTGGTCTCCACCGAACAGTCCCTTGAGGACATGAAGGTGATGCACGACCAGGCGCTCACCGCTGCCGACCAGGCCAAGAAGGCCGTCGAGAACAACCAGATGATCCTGCAGCAGAAGCTGCAGGAGCGCACGAAGCTGCTGGGCCAGCTCGAGCAGGCGAAGATGCAGGAGACGATCGCCTCCTCGCTGGAGTCGATGTCGCAGACCGCCGCCCCCGGCAACGTGCCGAACTTCGACGAGATCCGCGACAAGATCGAGGGCCGCTACGCCTCCGCGATGGGCCGCGCCGAGCTCGCCTCGAACTCGGTGGAGGGCCGCCTCCTCGAGGTCAACCGCGCCACCCGCGACATGGCCGGCGCCTCGCGCCTGGACCAGATCCGCGCCTCGCTCGAGGGCGAGCAGCTCTCCGGCGGCAAGGCTTCGGGCCCGGCGATCGAGTCGAAGGAGTCGGTCACGAACGCCCGCCTCGCGGACATCCGCGCGTCCCTCGGCAACGACGAGGGCACGGCCGAGCCCGAGGCCGACAAGACCAAGAGCTGACCTGGAAGGGGCACCCGGTGGACGCGAAGGACCGCAAGCGCGCGCTCAAGCGCCTGCGCTCCCGGTTGTCCTCCGCCAAGTCCTGGACCGCGTTCGCGGGAGGCGCTGCCGCCGGCAGCGCCTTCTTCGCGCCCTACGCCGGTCTCGGCACGCCCGACGGGGTCTGGATCACCGTGGCCGGCTTCTCGACCGCGATGGCCGTGGTCCGCTGGTTCGACTACCGGCGGCTGGCCCGCGTGATCCCGGCGGACGTGCGCGACTCGCTGGAGCTGCACGGCCCGACGCGGCTGTCGAAGGAGGCCCGCGGCCTGTTCGGCGAGACCGCCGAGGCGATCCGGCGCGGGCGCATCCGAGCGCAGTTCCGCCGCAGCCGCGCGCTGGGGCCGTACGAGCGGCTGGAGCGGGCCTCGATCGCGGCCGAGCAGATGGCGAAGCGGCTCGACGGGAACGCCGAGGCGGTCGCGATCCTCGCAGGCGCCTCGAAGGCCGGGCAGGAGCTGTACCGGCTCGCCTTGGGCGTCAAGGACGTCGAGGCGGCGATCGAGATCGCGCCCGACGTGAAGCGCCCGGGGATGGGCGCGAACCTCGACCGGATGGTCGAGCGCCTGGAGACGGGCGTGGCCGCGTACGAGGACATGGTGAGCGCGGCGGGGGAGTGCCTGGCCGGTTCGATCGGGCTGCAGCAGGCGCTGTCGGCCCACGCCGACGAGACCTTGGACCTGCTCACGGACGCGGCGGACCGCCTGCGGGCCGCGGGCGACGCGGCGAGCGAGATCCGCGGCAGCGTCGGCCCTCCGACCTCCGGTTGAGTCGACCCGATCACCGCCCGCACGTGCGCAAATAGGTGAGTTTGTCTCATTTGATGTAATTTTGTGATGAAGACGCTCATGCTCAAGGCCGCCGCAGTCTCGGCCGCCATTCTGCTGACCGCCGCCGCTCCCGCTCAAGCCGACCCCGTCCCCGACGGCGCGGTCAGGCTGTTCCTCAAGGACCACCCGAAGCTGCCGATGGCCGTCGTCGACGGCACGCCCCGGCTCACCGACCAAGGGGACTTCTGGGAACTCAGCGGCGAGGCCGCGCCCTTGAAGGACCTCGGCGAGATCCAGATCGTCCACCAGGCGTCGGGGCAGTGCCTCACGGCCGACACGAGCGGCGGCGGGGCGACCGTCCCGGTGGTCCTCGCCGACTGCGCGAACGCGATCGCCTGGACGATCGCCTACGACAAGGCCCCGGGCCACCGGGACTTCCGCTTCGTCGCGGCGGGGGACTACCTCCTCGGCCTGCGCGAGCGCGCCGACGCCGTCGACGGGGCCGAGATCCTCGCCGTCCGCTCGGATCCGGGCGACAGCATGCACTTCCACGAATGGCTCACCGAGTCCCAGAGCGAGGCCACGCCGCCGGCCGACCCGGACCCGGGCGACCCTGACCCGGGCGACCCGGCCTCGGACGGGGCGGCCTCCGAAGAGGTCGCCCCGGCGACCTCGCCCGAGGTCGTCCCCGCAGCGGCGCTCCCGACGACCGGCGCCGCCGTCGGCGCCGCCATCGGCTCCGGCGCGACGGCGCTCGCCGTCGGCGCGGCCCTCGTCCTGTGGTGGCAGCGCCGCCGCGCGCTCCGCTCGGACTGGTGAGATCCCAAGACGCGCAAGCCTTCAGGACCACCATCGTGCTACCCGGCCGGACGGCGCTCCGCGACACACTGAATCCCACGATGCGGGAAATGGTGGTTCGCGTGATCGGCCGGTGGCATACTACTTTTCGTGACCTTCCAGCTCGTGATTAGCTGCGGGCGTTCCGCGGAGCATCAGCGTTAGATGCACCCGCCGAACGCCAGACCTCCTGCCGCCCGCAGGGGGTCTTTTTCGTTCAGGGCAAACGAACGTTCAGGTAGGCCCCGCAGCGGCCGGACCAAGACAGTAGAAAACTGGAGCACCAAGTGACGCAACCAGACCCGCAAACCGGCAGCGAACCTGCGAACAGCGGCGGGGACTTCCACGTCTTCGACACCACACTCCGTGACGGCGCCCAGATGGAGGGCCTGCGCTACTCCGTCGCCGACAAGCTCGCCGTCGCCGAACTCCTCGACGAGCTCGGCGTCGACTACATCGAGGGCGGCTGGCCCGGCGCGATCCCCTCGGACACGGAGTTCTTCGCCCGCGCGGCCGAGGAGCTGAACTTCAAGCACGCCAAGCTCGTCGCCTTCGGCATGACCCGCCGCGCCGGCTCCAGCGCCGACGCCGACCCCGGCTTCCAGGCCCTCCTCGACTCCCGGGCCCCCGTGCTCTGCCTCGTCGCCAAGTCCGACATGCGCCACGTCGAGCAGGCCCTCAAGACCACCCCCGAAGAGAACCTGGCGATGATCGCCGACTCCGTGCGCACCGGCCGCGAGCACGACCGCCAGGTCTTCATCGACTGCGAGCACTTCTTCGACGGCTTCCGCCACGACCCCGAGTACGCCACCCTCGTCGTGCGCACCGCCCTCGAAGCCGGCGCCGAAGCGGTCGTCCTGTGCGACACCAACGGCGGCAGCATCCCCTCCGACATCACCGCCGTCGTCACCTCCCTGCGCACCCGCCTCGAAGCGGTCCTCCCGCGCGAGCGCGTGCGCCTCGGCATGCACGCCCAGAACGACACCGGCTGCGCCGTGGCCAACACCCTCGCGGCCGTCCAGGCCGGCGTCATGCACGTCCAGGGCACCGCGAACGGCTACGGCGAGCGCCCCGGCAACGCCAACCTGTTCAGCGTCATCGCCAACCTCGAGACCAAGCTCGGCCGCAAGGTCCTCCCCGACGGCGGCCTCGAGCAGCTGACCCGCATCTCCCACGCGATCGCCGAGATCGCCAACATGATCCCCGACGAGCACGCCCCCTACACCGGCCACGCCGCGTTCGCGCACAAGGCCGGCATCCACGCCTCCGCCATCAAGGCCGACCCGGCCCTGTACAACCACGTCGACCCCGCCGTGGTCGGCAACGACATGCGCATCCTCGTCACCGAGATGGCCGGCCGCGCCTCCGTCGAGCTCAAGGGCCGCGAACTCGGCATCGACCTCTCCGGCGACAAGGACGTGCTCGACCGCATCACCAAGCGCGTCAAGGAACTCGAGTCCAAAGGCTGGTCCTTCGAGGCCGCCGACGCGTCCTTCGAGCTGCTCGTGCGCGACGAGGTCGAAGGCGGCCTCCCGCGCCCGTTCAAACTCGACACCTACCGCGTCATCGTCGACCACGACCCGAGCGCCGTCACCGTCGCCGAAGCCACCGTCCGCCTCGACGTGGACGGTGAGCGCGTCATCGCCACCGCACAGGGCAACGGCCCGGTCAACGCCCTCGACGCCGCCCTGCGCAGCGCCCTGGCCGCCCGCCACCCGCGCCTCGCCGAGCTCACCCTCTCCGACTTCAAGGTCCGCATCCTCGCCGGCTCCAAGGGCACCGACGCGGTCACGCGCGTCCTCGTCTCCATGAGCGACGGCGAAGCCGAGTGGACCACCGTCGGCGTGGCCCCCAACCTCATCGAGGCGTCCTGGAACGCGCTGGCCGACGGCCTCGCGTACGGCCTCAACCGGCGCAAGCCGTCAAAGTCCTAGCTCCTGCCGACCCGCGCGGCGTCCCACCAGCGGCGCCGCGCGGCACCGACACGGCCCGGTCCACGAGACCGGGCCCGCGCCCGGACCGCGCCGATCGTGCGGAGGGCAAGTGAAAAGGGCCCGACCTGCAGGTCGGGCCCTTTGCTCGTCGCAGCGCTAGTCGAAGACCGCGAGGCGCTTCTGGACCTGCGTGCCGCCCCCGAAGGTCGTGAACGAGCCGCCCACGGCCAGGTTCGTGCCCGACGGGTGCGCGGTCGCGTCCCAGGCGCCCACGACGCCGTTGGCGCCCGGGTTCCAGTCCAGGAGCTTCCCGTTCATGTCGACCGCGAGGAGCTTCCCGCGCTCGGCGCGCACCCCGTCCACGCACTGGCCCAGCGGCCCGGCGTGGTTGGTGACGCAGGCCTTGTCGAAGTGGCCGCCGCCGATGACGGTGGAGCCCCACACCTCGACGGTCTGCATGCCGCCGTCGACGGCCTGGTACCACAGGGTCTCGCCGGTGCGGGTGAGCGCCCGGATCTCGCCGCCGCGGCCGTCGAGGGCCGCGTACACGCGCTCCCCGGCGACCTCGACCTCGCGGGTCAGGACGTACACCTTGGACACGAACGCGGTGTCGACCGCGCCCGTGGACGGGTTCACCGCGCCGAGCTTCCCGTACTTCTTGTCGCCGCCGATCATCGAGAACGCCCCCGCGACGTACAGGCGATCGTGGCCGTACTGGAGGTCGCGCACCGCGCCCTCGGCGACCGTGGGCTTGAACTCGGTGATCGGCGCGCCGGTCGCGGCGGTAACCGCCGCCAGGATCGGCTGCGCGAAGCCGCCGACGGACTGGAACGTGCCGCCCAGGTACACCGTGGACCCGACCGGTTCGATCGAGTACACGGTCGCCGAGGGCTTCGGGTTCCAGGCGGTGTCGAGCTTGCCCGTGTCGAGCCAGAAGCGGGCCACCCGGGCCCGCGGGACCCCGTCGACCTCGGTGAACTTGCCGCCGATGTACAGGTGCTCGCCGCTGGTCTTGACCTCGTGGACCGATCCGTTGAGGACCGGCGCGAACGGCAGGAGCGCCCCGGTGGCCGAGTTCACGGCCGCCAGGTAGTGGCGCCTCGCGAAGGTGCCGTCAGTGTTGCGGGCGCGGGTGAAGACCCCGCCCGAGTAGACGACGTCGCCGTCGTAGTCCACCTTGTAGACCTGGTCGTTGAAGGAAGCGGACGACTGCGGCAGATGGGAGTCGATCGCTCCGGCGGGCGCCTGGGCTATGAACAGGGCCCCGAGCAATGCGAAGAGAGTGATCAAACGGCGCATACGGCAGTTTTGCACGCGCGACCCCTCTGAGCGCGCATTCCGTCGCGGCGCGCCATGGTGACGTTACTCCCCGTGCGGACCGGGACGGCGCTTTCCACAGGAGACAGCGGGCGGACCGCGCCCCCAGGCCCGGTGCGGCGGCAATGCCGTCACCGCCGAACTGGTGCGCTCGTACTAGAGTTGACGTGTGACTTCCTACAAGACCGATCGTGCCCGCGCGGCGGCCAGAGCCGCGGATTCGGCCGTGTACGGGCGCCGCCGCTTCATGACCGGGTTCATCCTCGGCCTCGTGATCCTCATCGTGTCGGCCTTCGTGTTCGGGTTCGTCCTCGTGGGCGACCTCGGCGAGACCATGAAGGTCCGCTTCGGCGCCACCGCCATCTCCCTGCTCCTCGCCGCGCCGCTGACCTGCGCGCTCGGCTTCCTCATCGGCCTGTTCGCCAAGGTCCGCCGCATGGGCATGGGCATCGTCGTCGGCGCCCTCGTCGGCACCCTCCTCCTCGGCGGCGTCTTCCTGCTCGTCCGGTAGGGCGTGATCCTCTCGCGCGCCGCGCGGCCGCGTGATCTCGCCGCGCTCCGCGCTACGTGCGTCGAGCCCGCCCTGCTCTGGAACTAAGCTGGGGCCGCAAGGTTTCGAACCAGTCTCAGAGAGGGGCCGACTGTGCGGATCGCGCGGATCGCTCAACCCACCGGCATGTCCTTCGCCGTCCTCGAAGGCGAGGGCCCCGGCGCCACCGCCGCCGAGATCGAGGGCCACCCGTTCGCGCAGATCAAGCTCACCGGCCAGCGCTGGGCGCTCGAGGACGTGCGGCTGCTCGCCCCCATCCTGCCGTCCAAAGTGGTGTGCGTGGGGCGCAACTACGCCGACCACGCGGCCGAGCTCGGCAACGAGGTCCCGAAAGAGCCCCTGCTCTTCCTCAAGCCCTCCACGTCGGTGATCGGCCCGAGCGAGGCCATCCGGCTCCCGGCCGTGTCCGACCAGGTCGAGCACGAGGCCGAGCTCGCGGTCGTGATCGGCCTGCACGGGGCCCGTGGCCTCGACCGGGAGGCCGCGAAGAGCGCGATCTTCGGGTACACCTGCGCCAACGACGTGACCGCCCGCGACATCCAGCGCCAGGACGTGCAGTTCACCCGCGCGAAGGGCTTCGACTCGTTCTGCCCGATCGGGCCGTGGATCGAGACCTCGCCGGAGGTCGACATGGCCGACGCCGAGGTCCGCTGCGAGGTCGACGGTGAAGTGCGCCAGCTCGGCTCGACCAAGGACATGGTCTTCGACGCCGCCGCGATCGTCGCCTACGCGTCGCAGGTGATGACCCTGCTGCCGGGGGACGTGGTGCTCACCGGCACCCCCGCCGGAGTGGGCCCGCTCCAGGCCGGCGAGACCGTCTCCGTTTCCGTCGCCGGCATCGGCACGCTGTCCAACAAGGTGGTTCCCAGTGAGTAATGTCCGCACGCGCTTCTGCCCCAGCCCGACCGGGACCCCGCACGTGGGCCTGGTGCGCACCTGCCTGTTCTCGTGGGGGTACGCCAGGGCCAAGGGCGGCGAGTTCGTCTTCCGCATCGAGGACACCGACGCGGCGCGCGACACCGAGGAGTCCTACAACCAGCTGCTCGAGGCCCTGTCATGGCTGGGCATGACCTGGGACGAGGGGCCCGACATCGGCGGCCCGTACGCGCCCTATCGCCAGTCGCAGCGGCTCGACGTCTACGCCGACGTCATCAAGCGGCTCCTCGACGGCGGTTACGCCTACGAGGCGTTCTCGACCAACGAGGAGGTCGAGGCCCGTCACCGCGCCGCCGGGCGCGACCCGAAGCTCGGCTACGACAACTTCGACCGCGACCTCACCGAGGAGCAGAAGGCCGCCTTCCGCTCCGAGGGCCGCCACCCGGTGTACCGGATGCGGATGCCCGACGAGGACATCACCTTCCGCGACGCCGTGCGCGGCGAGGTGACCACCCCGGCCGGGACCGTGCCCGACTACGTGATCGCGCGCGGCGACGGCTCGCCGCTGTACACGCTCACCAACCCGGTGGACGACGCGATCATGAAGGTCAACATGGTCACCCGCGGCGAGGACCTGATGCCCTCGACGCCGCGCCAGATCGTCATGTGGCGCGCGCTGGTCGAGCTGGGCATCGCCGACGCCGAGCCCGAGTACGCGCACCTGCCGCTCATCGTGGACGAGCGCGGCAAGAAGATGTCGAAGCGCGACCCGCGCTCGAACCTCCTGCAGTACAAGGAGGCCGGGTACCTCCCCGAGGGCGTGCTCAACTATGTGGCGACCCTCGGCTGGTCGATCTCGGGCGACCGCGACGTGTTCACCGTCGCGGAGTTCCTGGAGGCCTTCGACCTGCACGACGTGAAGTCGAACCCGGCGAGGTTCGACGAGAAGAAGTTCGACGCGATCTGCTCGGACCACTTCCGGGCGGTCGACACCGGCGAGCTCATCGGGATGCTGGTGCCGCGCCTCCAGGACGCGGGGCTGCTCGGCGCGGAGGTCACCGCGGCGCAGTCGCACGTGCTCGACGTGGCCGTGCCGCTGGTGCAGGAGCGGTGCACGACCCTCTCGCAGGCCGTGGAGATGCTGCGGTTCCTGTTCTGCGGCACCGAGGTCGAGCTGGACGAGGACAGCGCGAAGAAGACCTTCAAGGACGATGCGGCGCAGGTGCTCGACGCCTCCATCGCGGCCGTCGAGGGCATCGAGTGGACGACCGCGGCGATCGAGGAGGCCCTCAAGGCCGCCCTCGTCGACGGCCTGGGCCTCAAGCCCCGCAAGGCCTTCGGCCCGGTGCGGGTGGCGATCAGCGGCAAGGCCGTGTCGCCGCCGCTGTACGAGTCCATGGAACTCCTCGGCAAGGACGTGAGCCTCGCGCGCCTGCGCGCGGCCCGCGCGACCTTCTAAGCAGCGCAAGCGCAGCGGCCCCGCCGCCTCCTATGTCCACGGAGGCGGCGGGGCCGCTCGCATTTGCACGGCCCTACTACTGTGCATTGCATGGTACTGTGGATTGCGTGGACAGATCGCAACTGCTCAAGGGCCTGCTCGACATCATCGTCCTGCGCGTCCTCGAGCGCCAGGACGGCTACGGGTACGAGATCCTCAACCGGCTGCGCGCCGGGGGCTTCGACGACCTCGGCGACGCCTCCGTCTACGGCACGCTCCGGCGGCTCTACCGCGCCGGCTACCTGTCCACCTACGTGCAGCCGAGCGAATCGGGGCCGCACCGCAAGTACTACGCGCTCACCGAACCCGGCCGGAAGTACCTCCGCCAGGCCCGCGAGGCCTGGGAGGACGTGAGCGACAAGATGCGAGTGCTGTTCGACGTGCCCACGAAAGGCCGACAATGACCGACACCCCCGCAGGGACCGCCTCCTACCGGGACGCGGTCGAGCGCCACCTCGCCGCGCTCCTCGACGAGATCCGCCGCGACATCGCCGCCGGCCTGCGCGCCCACCTCGCCGACACGGCCGCCGACCTGCGCCCCGGCGAGACCCTGGAGCACCGCCTCGGCAGCCCCGAGCAGTGCGCCGCGCAAGCCCTCGGCTACCACCCGTCCCTGGCGCCGTACCAGGACGACTACGACGACTTCGCCATGACCACCGCGGTTCCAAGAAGGGCAGCCCTATGACCACCGCACCCGACCGGTCCACCGAGATCGCGTCCTACCTGGCCGCGGTCGAACGCCACCTGAACGACCTGCCCACGCACATCAGGCAGGACCTCATGTCCGAACTCGACGCCCACCTGACCGAGGTCGCCGCCGACCTCCCGCCCGGGAACGCGCTCCGCGACCTCCTCGGCAGCCCCGAGGCCTACGCCCGCGAACTGCGCGACACCGCCGAGGTCGACAAGGAGCCCGTCGGCACCCGGATGCGCCGCCGCCTCGCCGACACCGCCGCCCCGGCCCTCGCCCGCCTCAAGGGCGCCGCCGACCGGTACGCCGTGAGCTCCGGCTTCACCGACGCCGCCGAACTGCGCGACCGGCTCCGCCCCGGCTGGTGGGTCCTGCGCGGCGCGCTCGTCGCGGCACTGTTCGTCTACTGGCTCTCCGCCGCCCAGTACGGCGTCACCGGGTACTCGATCTTCGGCTCGATCCCCGGCCTCCTGCTCATCGCCGGCGCGCTCCTGTTCTGCGTCTGGGCGTCGATGCGCTTCGGCGCCAAGTCCGCCGACTGGGGCGCCCGGCGCCGCCGCTGGGTCGCGGCGGGCGGGCTCGCGCTCGTCGCGTTCACCGGCTACCAGTTCATGTGGCTGGGCTTCTCGATCCCGGTCCAGTACGTCGAGACCACGACCTACTACGACGACACGCCGAGCGTCCAGGACGTGCGCGTCTACGACGAGCAGGGCAACCTGCTCACCGACGTGTACCTCTTCGACCAGGACGGGAACCCGCTCTGGCTCGGCGACCCGTACGCCTGCCCGACCGCCGCCCGCGACCCGTTCGCGACCGAGCCGCCGTACGACGAGTACGAGGAGGCCGTCGAGAGCACGGACGAGGACCTGGGCTACCAGTACCCGCTGTGCGACCCCGCGGGCGAGCCGACCATGCCAGCTGCGACGGCCGAGGCCGACCCCGCCGATGGGGCGACCGCCACTGCCCCGGGCGGCGAGCGCCCGACCGAGGAGCCCACGACCGAAGCGGCCGAGCCGGCGACCCCGACCCCGGGCGAGTCGCCCACGAAGTAGCGCGACACGAGTCCGGCCCGCCGCGAGGCGGGGCCGGACTCGTGTCGTTCCGGGCAAGCCGGTCAAACTCCCGGTCCACTATGACATTGATCTCTATGGACCTCCGTGGAAGAAGGTCTGCCGGGGTGTTCGGGTGTCAATGGGCCGTTCGGCGGAGGCCGGGCGGTCAGGTCCCAGGAGCCCTGGGGCAGAACGCGCGATAGCGGCGCTATCGGGCGAGACGGGCACCCGATAGTTTCGCTCGCATGTGGAGATGTGCCGTATTGGCGTGATTACCGAGCGGTACGGCCCGCCGCGCCGGGGCCCCTAGGGTTGCCCCGATGTTTACCCGCATGAAGCCTTCCCGCGCGAAGCACCGCGCCGAGGACCCCCAGCGGCACCCCGCCCGCAAGCGCGTCCTCGCCTCCGCAGCCGCCGTGCTCGTCGCCGTCGGCACCGCCAGCAGCGCGAGCGCCGCGATCATCGGCACCGACGACCCGACCGCCGAGGAGCTGCTCGCCGCCGAGATCGTCGCCGACGCCGGCAGCGCCGACCGCCAGTGGGACGAAGTGGCCCCGATGCAGAGCATCCTGCCCGTCCAGGAGGCCGCCCCCGCCGAGCCGGTCGAGAAGAGCGAGGCCGCCGAGGTCCCCGAGCCCGAACCGGAGCCCGCGGCCGAGGAGAGCACCGCGTCCTCGTCCTCCGGTCCCAGCGTCGACATCGCCGCCGACTGCTCCGAGTACTCCGGCAACCAGGCCATCGGGTGCACCATGACCCTCGAGGCCGGCTGGGGCATGGACGAGGTCGGCTGCCTCATCAGCCTGTGGGACAAGGAGTCCGGCTGGGACGAGAGCGCCTACAACTCCAGCTCCGGCGCCTACGGCATCCCGCAGTCCCTCCCCGGCGACAAGATGGCCGCCAACGGCGACGACTGGGAGACCAACCCGGCCACCCAGATCGCCTGGGGCCTCGACTACATCGAGGGCCGCTACGGCAGCCCCTGCGGCGCGTGGTCGCACAGCGAGTCCAACGGCTGGTACTAGACCCCGCCCTAAGCTCAACGAAAGGCGGACCCGGAGTTCGCTGACCCGAGAGAGGCCCCGGCGCAGATGCGCCGGGCCTCTCGCACGTCCAACGGCTCAGTTCGTCTCCATGGACGCCGCCCGCACGGAACGCAGCAGCAGCCGCGGGTCGCCGAGCATCCGCTTCAGGCGCCGCTCCAGCCCCGCGATCGGCGTCAGGTTCTGCGGCGCCCGCGCGTCCTTGTGCGCCGCCGACCCCAGGGGCGGCAGCGCCGCCGCCGTGGCGTCCGCGAGCGCGATCGCCGCCTCTTCGCTCAGGTCGTCCGCCGCCTCGAGCCGCGCGACGCCCGCCCACCCGCGCGAGGACGTGCCCGGCAGCCGCAGGTACCACGTGTACCGGGGCCAGCCCGACATGAGGTGGAAGACCGGGGTGCGCTGGCCCGGCCGCAGCCGCTCCACGACCGCGTTCAGCTCCCCTTGGAGGTAGGAGCGGTGGTGGCTCTTGATGTACCCCACCGAATGCGGCAGGCGGGTGCGCCCGCGCAGGGGGCCGTCGAGGACGGACAGCTCGGCGTCCATCGTCACCAGCGAGGAGACCTTGGCCTCCAGTTCGGCCATCGCGGCCTGCGCGGTGGCGATGAGCTCGCCGGCGTCGGCCGACTCGGCCTTTCGGAACGGGTAGCGGCCGAAGTCCGCGCCGGGGTCGACGGCCGCGAACAGGCCGCGCTCGACCGCGACCTCCACGACCGAGGCCTCGGGGGAGGCGTGCCCGTCGAGGTCGCACGCGACCGCTCCGGCCGCCCAGGAGACGCACACGCCCGGCCAGCGCTCGCCGTCCTCGATCAGTTCGACGCGCGCGTCGATGCGGCGCACGCCGTCGACGACGACGATGCGGCGCGGCCCGGAGGCCGGGGCGTCGACCGGCCGCCAGTCGGCGGGCTCGAGTTCGACGCCGGCGTTCACGATCGCCTGGTTCGCGCGCGAGGGCGATTCGGGGTTGTCCGCGAAGGACGGGTCCCAGGCGTCGACGGTGATCTGCAAGGCGCACCTGCTTTCGGGAACGATTGCGGCCCAGCGTACTGCTCGCCGTCGACGCCTGCGCGGACTGCTAGGAGCCTGTCCTATGAAACCTCGGTGACGAGGCCCGTCTCGAGCGAGTAGACGCCGCCGACCACGGTGAGTTCGCCGTCGGCGACGAGCTCGGCGAGGTTCGGGTGCTCCTTGAGCGCCTGCATCGTCAGCAGGACGTTCGCCTTGATCATGGCGTCGACCGGGTCGCCGGACTCGCCTTTGGCGGCCTCGTAGGCCGGGCGGAGAGCCTCGACGGTCTCGGGGAGCGCGTATTCGTGCTCCTCCAGCTCGGTGCCCTCTTCGGCGGCGAGCAGGGCCTCGTGGGCGGCGGTGACGGCGCCGCACTTCTGGTGGCCGAGGACGACCAGGAGGGAGGCTTCGAGGGCGGCCGGGCCGTAGGAGACGGACTCGGAGACGAGCGGGTCGAAGACGTTCCCGGCGGTGCGGGTGACCATGAGGTCGCCGACGCCGGTGTCGAAGACGAGTTCGGGGCTCACGCGGGAGTCGACGCAGCTGAAGACGGCGGCGACGGGTTCCTGACCTTCGGCGAGGGAGGCGCGCCATTCGGCGTCGGTGTGGGGGTGGACGGGCTCGCCGTCGGCCCAGCGCTGGTTGCCGTCGAGGAGGGCGTTCCAGATGTCCTCGGCGGACTCGAGCCCGTGGAGGTCGGGGACGTCGGGGGTCTGGGCGGCGGCGTCGGCGCCGCCGATGCCGCCGTCATCGCCGCCGCAGGCGGAGAGGGCCGGGACGAGGAGCGCGCCGAGCCCGAGGGTGCCGACGCCGGTGATGAGGGTGCGGCGATCGCCGCGGAGGTGCAATGTGCTCATATCTGCATAAGTACTTGAACCTTCAAGTTCATTTGCAGGTGAATCATGCTCATGTGGCCTGCGACATATCCGGACATTGCGCACAGAACAGACAACGAGCACGCGAACGGAACGCGAACGGTCTGCGTGCCGTTGCGGCGTTTCGGAGCCAACGAAGTGAACCTACTCCCGCCGCGGGGCGACGGCCAGAATCAAGGCGCGCGGAAGCGCCACATGGCCGTCAAAAATTCGTCAAGAGGCGCTGACCTGCGCTAAGACCAGGTCTTTTCCACATGGGACCCTTTGGCGTCCTTGGTGACGCGGAACCGCACAGGCACCCGTTCTGCGAGTTCGGTCACATGCGTCACGAGTCCGACGGTGCGCCCGGCCGAGAGGGTGAGCGCTTCGAGGGTGCTCGCGACCGCATCGAGCGTTTCGGGGTCGAGTGTCCCGAAACCCTCGTCGAGGATGATCGACTCCAGGCTCGCGCCGTGCCGCGACAGGCTCGCCAGCTGGTCGCTCAGCGCGAGCGCCAGCGACAGCGAGGCCGCGAACGTCTCGCCGCCCGAGAGGCTGCGGGCCGGGCGCGGCATGTCCGCGTCGTGGTGGTCCACGACCCAGAAGTCCTGCTCGCGGTAGACCAGGTCGTACTGGCCGCCGGTGATGCGGTTGAGCATGACGGTGGCGCCCTCGACGAGTTCGTCGAGCGCTTCGCTCAGGAGCCACTCCATGAACTTGCGGGCGTCGAGGTGGCGCGCGAGCTCCTTGGCCACCAGGGCCTCTCCGGCGAAGCGCCGCATCTCGGCGTCGAGCTCGATGCGCCGCTTCCGCGCCTCCGCGAGGCTCACCGCGTCGGCCCGCGCCGCCTCCACGGCGGTCGCGTGCCGGGCCACGTAGTCGCCGCCGGTGCCGTTGCGCGGCACGTCGACGTTGAACTCGCCCAAGGCGAACCGCAGCTCGGTGCGCAGCGTCTCGGCGCGGCCGTCGAGGCCGGCGAGCTCGGTGCGGGCGGCCTCGCGCTCGGCCGCGGCCCGCTCGAGGGACGCCGCGGCCCACGCGACGAGCTGGTCCCAGCTCCCGGCCAGGTCGTCCCCGGCCGCGGGCGGGCCGAGCACGGCCACCTGGTCGCGGGCGTGCTGGAACTCCTTCCAGGCCCGCTGCTGCCGCTCGTCGGCGGCCGCCTTGCGCTTCTCGGCCTCGCGCAGCGCCCGCCGCGCGGCCTTGAGCGCGGCCCCGGTGCCCGCGAGCTGCTGCCGGGCCTCCTCGGAGTCGGCCCGCCGCTGCTGCAGCGCCGCCGGCTCGGGCACGTTCTCGAGCTTCTTCTTCAGCCGCCGCTCGGCCAGCTGCAGCTCGGTCAGCCGCTCCTCGTAGTTCTCCAGCTTCGTCTGCAGCGCCACCACGGCGGCCTGCGCGTCCCGGAACTCGACGGTGGCCGTCCGGGAGGCCTCCTCGGCCTGCTGCATGGACTCCGAGAGGTCGTGCTCGGGCACCTCGTCGACGGGACGGTCGCAGACGGGGCACTCGTCGCCCACTTCCAGCCCGGCCCTGAGGGTCCCGGCGAGTTCGGCCATCCGCACCTTGTGGAGCACGGCGTGCTGGATCTCGACCTCCTCGGAGGCGGCCTCCTCCAGCTCCTTCGCCTCGGCGAACTGGTCGCGCAGCTCCTCGGTCAGCTCCAGGCCGGTCTTGAGCTTCGACTCGGTCTCGGCGAGCTCGGCCCACGCCTTGAGCTGCCGCTCGAGCAGGCCCAGGTCGAGCCCGTCCAGCTCGGACCGCAGCCGCTCGTCCTCGGTCTCGGTGGCCTCGACCTCGGCCGCCTTCTCCGTCACCGCGGCCGCCGCGGCGGCGACCTGCGCGGCGATGTCGGCGACGCCGGACGGCTGCTTGATGTACGTGAGGGAGGCGAGGTTGGCCTCCGCGTCGGCGAGCCTGCGGCGGGCGGTCTCGACCGCCGCGGCGAGCCCGTCGAGCGCGTTCGACTTGTCCCGCACCGGCTCTGACAGCTTCTCCAGTAGCTCCACGCGCTCGGCGGCGAGCCGGATCCGCTCCTCCGCGACCGGCGCGATCCCGGCCAGCTGCGTCTCGTACGCCTGCCGCTTCGCGTCGGCGTCGACGAACCGGGTGCGGGCGCGCTGCTGGATACCGCGGTACACGCTGTGGCCCAGCAGGTTCTCCAGGATGTTCCGCCGGTCGGCCGAGGAGGCGCGCAGGAACTCCGCGAACTCGCCCTGGGGGAGCAGCACGCACTTGGTGAACTGCTCGAACGGCAGGCCGATGATCCGCTCGGCGGCGTTGTTGACCTCGTTCGGGCTGCCGCCCAACGCCTTGCCGAGCCCCTCGACGAGCTCGGTGTCCACGGCCGGGTCCACGCCCTCGGGCAGCTGCTCGATCGCGGCCGTCGTGGTCTTGACCTTGCCGTTGCGGTCGCGCCGCAGGATGCGCGTGGCGACGTAGTGCTGGCCCGCCGCGCCGAACACCAGCCGCACCCGGCCCTCCACTGAGGACGGCGCGAGGGAGTTCTGGGTGGCCGACTTCGGCCAGCGCGGCGTGCGGCCGTACAGCGCGAAGCAGATCGCGTCGAGCACGGTCGACTTGCCCGCGCCGGTAGGGCCGGTGAGCGCGAAGAACTCCGCGTCGGTGAAGTCGAAGGTCTCGGATCCGGTGTAGGAGCCGAATCCCTGGAGGTCCAGTCGGATAGGACGCACAGTGGTTACTCCGGTCCGGGTGGTGGGGGGCTGGCGGGCGGGCGCATCAGGCCTCCTCGGTGACGGTCTGGGTGTCTTCGTAGAGCTGGGCGAAGAGCTTGGTGACGGCCGGATCGTCGTGCTGGTGCTCGGTGAGGTACGCGGCGAACAGGTCCCCGGGGCTGCGGCCGGAGCGCCGCTCGCGCGGTTTGACGTCCGAGGCGCGCATGACCGGGTCGATGTGGATCTGGACGGCGCGCGGGAAGAGGTCGGCGACCTCGCCGCGCAGTCCCGCCCGGGCGGGCTCGGTGACGAACACCCGCAGCCAGGCCCGCTCGTCCACCTTGGCCTTCGCGAGCTGCTCGAGGTTGCCGCGCACGGTCTGGAGCGGCACGGCCGCGGTGAGCGGGACCGTGCGGGCGCGGGCGGGCACGCCGGGTGCCACGTCCACGACGGCGACGCTCGGCGTGTGGTCCTCCTCGCCGAAGTCGACCGCGAGCGGCCCGCCGGAGTAGCGGATCGGGCAGGGGCCGACGATCGACTGCGCCTTGTGCAGGTGCCCCAGGGCCACATAGGAAGTGGTGGGCGGGAAGATCGCGGCGGGCACGGCGTAGTCGGCGACGGTGTGGACCTCGCGCTCGCCGCCGCCCACCTTGCCGCCCACCACGGTGAGGTGCCCGGTGAAGAGGTTCACGGTGTCGGCGGTGAAGTCCTGCGTCAGCGCGGCGACGAGGCGGCGCAGGTGGTCGGCGTAGTTCGCCTCGGCCCCGGCCGCGCCGAGCTCGAACAGCTCGGCGGCGCGCACGGCGTGCCGCTGCGCGATGAACGGCAGGGCCGCGCAGCGCCAGCGCTCGCCGCCCGCGGTCTCCCCGGTGACGAGGTGGTCGGCGGCCTTGCCGAGCGAGCCGCGCAGGTGGATGCCCGCGGCGTGGGCCCAGTGCCGCAGCGCCTCGAGGGCTTTGCCGTTGTCGTGGTTCCCGGCGATGACCACGACCTCGGCGCCGGTGCCGCGGAGCGCGGACAGCGCCGAGAACAGCAGCCGCTGCGACTCGGCCGAGGGCGAGGCGGTGTCGAACAGGTCCCCGGCGACGATGACGAGGTCGACCGCCTCGTCGCGGGCGATGTCGACCATCTGCTTGAAGACGGCTCGCTGCTCGTCGAGGCGCGAGCGGCCCTTCATGGTGACGCCGACGTGCCAGTCGGACGTGTGGAGAATCCGCACGGCGTGCTCCTCTGATCGCCTAGAACGGGATGTCGTCTTCGTCGTCCCCGGCGAGGTCGAACGGGTCGACCTTGGCGGTGGGGGACATCGCCCTGCCCGAGCGGGCCGTGGCGGCCGGGGCGGACCCGGCTTCGGCGGGGCGGGTGGCCCACGCGGGGAACGGGAAGTTGACCACGAGCGGCACCGGGAGTTCGGGCTGGGCCACGAACATGGTGCCGGGCTTGGCCATGAGCACCCGCATGCGCTGGGCCTGCGTGAGGAACCCGTACTCGGGGCGGGTGGCCTCGGCGGCGTCGAGGCGCCCCACGACCCGGATCGCGGAGTTCGAGGCGATCCGCCGCTCCACTTCGGACGCGGTCTGCTGGGCGCCGATGAGGATGACCCCGAGGGATCGTCCGCGTTCGGCGATGTCGAGCAGGATGTCCTTGATCGGGCTGGTGCCCTCGCGCGGCGCGTACTTGTTGAGCTCGTCGAGGACGACGAACTGGAGCGGGCGCGCGGTGCCGGCCTTCTCCTTGCGCTCGAACTCGGTGCGGAGCACGACGCCGACGACGAAGCGCTGCGCCCGGTCGGGCAGGTTGTGCAGGTCGACGACGGTGACCTGCGCATCCGAGGTGAGCACCGCGCCCTTGGGCGGCAGGTCGCCGCGGATGAGCCGCCCGATGTCGCGCCCGGAGGCGATGAGGCGGCGGATGAACGCGTTCACCGTGCCCAGGCCGATCGCGGAGCCGGCCCATTCGGTGCGGGTCTCGTCGTCGGAGAGGCGCTCGCAGACGAGGTCAACGAGGTCGCGGTAGCTGGTGAGCAGCTGCCCGTCGACGCTGATGGCGCCGTTGTCCTTGGGGCGGGCCTCTTTGCGGAGCCGGGCGGCGACCTGGTGGACGACCATCGTGTACTGCTGGCGGTCGTCGTCGCCGTCGGCGAACACGAACGGCAGCAGGCCCAGCTGGCAGAACTCGGCGAGCGTCCAGTAGAACGCGTCGACGCCGGTGGACCGGCAGGCCACGTCGGGGACGCCGTTGGAGTCGCCCTCGCGCGGCGGCGCGAGCACTTCCACGGACTTGAACGCGCCGGGCTCCATGCCGAGGCGGCGGTAGGAGTCGCGCACGGTCTCGTCGATCTTCGTGTTGTCGTGGTCGAGGAGCAGCAGGTCCTCGCCCTTGACGTTGAAGATGAGCGCCTTGGTGTTCGCGGCCTCGGCGCCGAGCGCGCCGGAGTGCAGGAGCGAGTAGAGCATCCAGGTCGCGAACGAGGTCTTCGTGGCGACGCCGGAGATGCCGGAGATGGAGACGTGCGCGCCCCGGGTGCCGTCGAGGAAGTCCGGGTTGAGGAACACCGGCTGGCCGTCGCGCGAGAACCCCAGGGGCACTTGGCGGGCCATGCCGTCGAAGTACAGCGCCCGGTCGCGGTCCTCGCCGGCGGCGCGCTGCACCTCGGCGCCGGGGCGCGGCGGGACGAACACCTCGGGCTCGACGCGGGTCACGGTGACCTCGGCGGCCTCCTGCACCTGCGCGGGGAGCAGGCCCCCGGCGATGTCGAACACGTCCGAGTCGAACTGCGCCCCTTCGTGGCGCGAGCGCACCGAGGTGACCACGCCGGAGATGCGGACCGTGCCGACCCCGGGCACCTGGCGCTCGGTCGTGAGCACGTCGTCGAGTTGCGCGTACGCCTCGGGCCCGACCCCGACCCAGAACGACAGGGGCGTCGCGTCCTCCGTGCCGAGCACGCGGCCCACCGATTCACTCATCGGTCGATCCTCGCAGATACCGCAGGATGAGGTTGCCCCCGGCTTCGAGGACGTGTCGCAGCTCCAGGGGCCGCGCGTCCTTCGCGGCCGGCCCTTCGGCGACCCGCACGGGACCGGCCCCGACCAGGAGCGGGGAGACGGTCAGGTCGAGCTCGTCGACGAGGTCGTCGGCGATGAGTTCGCCGAAGACGCGCGGCCCGCCCTCGCACAGGATCTGCCGCAGTCCGCGCTCGCGCAGCGCCGCGAGCGCCACGGGGAGGTCGACCGCGCCGGTCCCGGCGGCGATCACGTCGGCGACCTCACGGAACGGTCCTACCGTCGCCTCGGGGAGATCGGCGGGGACGACGACGATCGGGCGCCTCGGCGCGAGCGTGAAGATCCCCATCGCGGGGTCGAGCCCCGCGAGGCTGCGCGAGACGACCGCCATCACGGGCACTTCCGGCAGGCCCTGCGCCCGGCGCCAGGCCATCCGCTCGGGGGAGAGGACCAGCGGCCCGTACCCTTCGGCCTTCACGGTCCCCGATCCGGTCAGGAGCACGTCGCAGCGCGCCCGCAGGACTTTGAACACGCGCTTGTCCTCTTCACCCGAAAGGGGACCGGACAGCCCCTCCAGGGTCGCCGCGCCGTCGGCGCTGGAGACGAAGTTGACCCTGAGCCAGTCGGGGGCGGGCGGCGCGTACGCCGCGTACACCTCGTCGTCGGTCAGTTCATCGAGTTTTCGGAAGACCACCTCAGCCACGGCCACAACGTAGCCCACGGCCCCGACAACGCCGCGGCTGGAAGCTCATGGGTGGTACCATCGGTGGCATGAGTCGCAAGAAGAGCACCGTCTACATCGAGGAAGCCGCCGACATGCGTCTCGAAGCCGCCGCTCGGAAACTCGGCGCCTCGAAGGCCGAGCTCATCCGGCGCTTCATTGACGAAGGACTGCTCCGCACCGGTGAAAGCGAGCCCCCGCTGCCCCCGCTGCCGAAGTTTCGCAGCGAGCGACCGCTCACCGTCGAAGAGATGGACGAAGCGATCTACCAGAGCATGAAACGGCGCGCACAGAAGCGATGATCATCGTCGCCGACACCTCCGCTGTGCTCGCCGCCTTCGATGAGAGCCAGCCGTTCCACGAAGCGGCCGAACGGATCATGGAGACCGAGTCGCTGCTCGTCTCACCGCTCGTCATGACCGAGCTCGATCATCTGGCCCGCCGCGAAGGCGGCTTCGACTTCGCCGTTCAAGTCGCCGAGTCGCTGCTGGTCCGGTTCGATCGCGGTCGTTACCAGCTCGCCACGATCCGCTACGAGGACTTCGCGACTGCCAACCGGCTCCGCCTTGACTATCGGGGCTTGAAACTCGACTTGGCCGATACTGTCGGTGTCGCGCTTGCCGACCGATACGAGACCAACCGCATCTTCACCCTGGACCAGCGCGACTTCCGGGCCATCAAACCGATCACCGCCGGGTTCGACGCCTTCGAGATCCTCCCGTTCGACTGGAGCGACTAGCTCAGTCGCCGAGGACGCGTTCCAAGTACGGGTTCGAGAACCGCCGGTCCGGGTCCACTTCCTTTCTCACCGCGAGAAAGTCGTCGAAGTGCTCGTACAGCTCGCCCAGGCGCTCGGCGTCGAGCGAGTGCATCTTGCCCCAGTGGGGCCGCCCCTCGGCGGCGTCGAAGATCGCGGCGCAGTCCTTGAAGTAGGCCTCGTGGTCGTGCCTGTGGTACTGGTGCACCGCCACGTAGGCGGTGCGGCGGCCCTGCGCGGTCGAGAGCCAGATGTCGTCGGCGGCGGCGAACCGGACCTCGACGGGGAACGACACGAGGTGGCGTTCCCGGTCGACCATCGCGTGCAGCTCCCGCAGGACCCCGGGCAGCGCTTCGCGCGGCAGCGCGTACTCCATCTCCCGGAACACGACCGAGCGTGGCGAGGCGAAGACCCGGTGCGACACGTCCGTGTACTCGCGGGCGCTCCACACGCGCCCCGCGAGGCGGTTGAGGCCCGGGACCATTCCGGGGAACCGCACCCCGACCCGGTTGCTGGCCTCGAAGAGCGTGTTCTCGGTGAACGCCTCGCTCCACCAGTACTGGAGACGGCCGGGGGCCCGGCTCGGCTCGGACATCGCGTACCGGTTGTTCCGTTTGGTCAACGTGCGGTCGGTGTGCGGGAACCAGTAGAACTCGAAATGGTCGTTCTCGGACACGAGCTCGTCGAGGTTGTCGAGCACGGCGTCCAGCCGCTCGGGCCGCTCGTCCGCCTTGAGGCGGAACGCCGGCACGCACTGCAGCGTCACCTCCGCGATCACCCCGACCGCCCCGAGGCCGAGCCGCGCCGCGGCGAACAGCTCCGGCCGCTCGAACTCCGTGCATTGGACGATCGAGCCGTCGGCGAGGACCAGCTTGAGCCCCTTGACCTGCCACGCGAACCCGCGGTACCGGTCCCCGGTGCCGTGCGTCCCGGTCGAGATCGCCCCCGAGATCGTCTGCCGGTCGATGTCGCCCATGTTCTCCAGCGCGAGCCCGTGCGCGTCCAGGACCTCGTTCAGCCGCCACAGCGGCATCCCGGCCTCCACGGTCACCAGTCCGGTCCGCTGCTCGACGGCCACGACCTGGTCGAGACCGCTCATGTCGACCTGCACGCCGTCGGCGACCGCGATCCCGCTGAACGAGTGCCCGGCCCCCACGGCCTTGACGCGCAGCCCGTCCGACGCGGCCGCGGTCACCGCGGCGGCCAGCTCCTCCGTGCGCGCGGGCCTGACGGTGCGGGCGGGGTCGGCGTTCTCGGTGCCCGACCAGTTCTGCCAGATCGAGATTCCCACGGCAGCTCCCATAGCTACGACGGTTGAATGTGAGGCGAACTTCACGGTAGCTTTCATCTAACCCCAATTGAGCTGCCGAAGGGAAGTCGGATGGGCTACCAGCGAGTTACCGGGGTCGATGTCCCCGCCGCGCTCGAACACCGCTTCGCCGAACTGGGCCGGGCCACCGCGGGGCTCCAGCCGCCGTTCGCGGTCGTGGACCTCGGCGCCTTCGACACCAACGCGGCCATCCTGCGCCGCAACGCCATAGGCAAGCCCCTGCGCCTCGCCAGCAAGTCGCTGCGCTGCCGGGCCCTCATGCGCCGCGCGCTCGCCCAGCCCGGCTTCAAGGGCGTCCTCGGCTTCACGCTCCCCGAAGCGCTCTGGCTCGCAGAGGAATTCGACGACATCGTGGTCGCCTACCCGACCGCCGACACCGACGCGCTGCGCGCCCTCGCCGCCTCCGACGAGCTCGCCTCCCGCATCACCCTCATGGTCGACTCGGTCGAGCACCTCGACTTCCTTCGCCGCCACGTCGAGCCGAACCCGTCCCGGCCCCTGCGGCTGTGCCTCGAACTCGACGTCTCCCTCGAACTGCTCGGCGGCCGCGTCCACATCGGCGCCCACCGCTCCCCGGTGCGCACCCCCGAGCACGCCCTCGACATGGCCCACGAGATCGACAAGCGCCCGGGGGTCGACCTCGTCGGCATCATGGGCTACGAAGGCCAGATCGCCGGCGTCCAGGACGCCTTCTCCGCCGCCGCCCTCCGCTACCCGCTGGTGCGGCTCATGCAGCGCGTCTCCCGGGCCGAACTCGCCGAGCGCCGCGCCGAGGCCGTCGCCGCGGTCCGCCGCGTCACCGACCTCGAATTCGTCAACGGCGGCGGCACCGGCTCGGTCGTCTCGACCGCCGCCGACCCCTCGGTCACGGAGATCGCCGCCGGGTCCGGCCTGTACTCGCCCGCGCTCTTCGACGGCTACCGCTCGATACGCCCGATCCCGGCCGCGTTCTTCGCCCTCCCGGTGGTCCGCCGCCCGCGCCCGGGCATCGTCACCGCGCTCGGCGGCGGCTGGGTCGCCTCCGGCGTGCCCGGCCCCGACCGCCTCCCCAAACCGACGTTCCCCGCCGGGATGCGCTTCTCCAAGACCGAAGGCGCCGGCGAGGTCCAGACGCCGCTCAAGGGCCGCGCCGCCGACGCCCTCGCCATCGGCGACCGCGTCTGGATGCGCCACGCCAAGGCCGGCGAGCTCGCCGAACGCGTCAACACGATCCACCTGGTCCGCAATGGCGAACTCGTCGACGAGGCCCCCACCTACCGCGGCGAAGGCCACGCCTTCGCCTAAGCGCCGCAACGGAAAGAGCCGGCCCGGTGGGAATCCCACCGGGCCGGCCCCTTCGTCAGCGATCAGTCGTCATTGCGGCCGCCACCGCCACCGCCGCCGCCCCCACCGCCGCCGGGCTGGCAGAGGCCCATCAACTCCGAGATCGGATCGCAGGTCTGGCCGCCCGGCGGCGGCGGCGCCTGCTCGCATTTCGGGTCACCCGGCTTCGCGACGCAGTACGCGCTGCTCGCGTCGATCTTGCCGTTCTCGTTGAGGATGTCGTCCACCATCTCGCTGCCCTGATGCGAGGCGTCGCTCCAGCCCTTCGCCTCGTACCCCTCGGCCTCGATCGCGTCGTTCATGAACTGGATCCACACCGGATAGCTCAGCTTCGAACCGAACGTGCCCTCGATCGTGCCCTCGGTGTTCAGCAGCGGCGCCGACTCGGCGGTCGCGTTGCCCACCCACGCCGCGATGCTCAGCTGCGGGATCGCGCCCACATACCAGGTGTGCGCGTTGGCGCCGTCCTCGTACTGGTCGCCCGCCTGCCACGTACCGGTCTTGCCGGTCAGCTGGCGGCCGCCGTCGATCTGCTCGCCCTCACCGGTGATGGTCGAACCGACGAACTGGAGGTTCCGGGCGACGCTCGAGTCCAGGGCCGGGTACGACTCCAGCGGCCGCTCCTCCGGCATCTTGTTGCCGTCGCGGTCGTACACGGCCTCCACGTAGTGCATCTCGTTGTACATGCCGTCGGCCGCGATCGTCGCGTACACGTTCGCCATGAACGCCACCGAGGTCGGGTACTGCCCGAAGCTGACGTGGTAGTAGAACGGGTCGTTCTTCGAGTTCACGTCCAGCTCGGTCTTCTTCGGCGTCTTCCCGTCGTCCTCGTACCCGTCCAGCGACGCGTCGATGTCGATGTTGCCCCGGTCGTCGAGCACGTACGAGCCGTCCTCGTTCTCGATGATGCCGTGGCGCGAGTATGTGACCGTGCCGTCGCCGTCCCGGTAGAACCGGTAGGTGACCTCTTTGCCGTCCTCGGTCTGAGTCAGCTGCCGCACACCCATGTCGACCGCGGTCTCGACGATCGCGGTCGCGCCCCACTTCTCGGCGATCGCGTACATCGGGGTGTTCTTGGACTTGCGCACCGCCTCGGTGAGCGTCATGTGATCGGCGCCGCCCGTGTCCGAGCCCGAGTTCGAGATCGTCGGGTCCTCGAAGTCGGCGAGGGAGTCGAACTCGCGCGGCGACTCGCCGTTCCACCACGAGTCGATCGAAGCGCCGTTGTTGATCGCGGTCGCGGCCGTGATCATCTTGAACGTCGACGACGGCGGGTGCGGGTTCTCGAGCCCGGCCTTGTCGATGCCGAGGCCGTTCTGGCCGCCGTAGTAGCCCAGCACCCGGCCGGTGCCCGGCTCGACCGCGACGACGGCGCTGGCCATCGACAGGTTGTAGTCGGCGAGCGCGGCCTTGTCGTTGTTGTTCTCGAACTCGAAGTAGCCGTCCTCGTTGACGTACTCCGCGGCGGCGGCCGGGTCGTCGACCGGTTGGTCGTTGTCGTCGACGAACTGGTCCTGGTCGTTCTTCTTCCGCACGAGGTCGCCGCGCCCGGCGGTCGTCTGGGCGGCGGCCTGGATCTCGGGGTCGAGGGTGAGCTCCACGGTGTAGCCGCCGGTGTCCGCCTTCTCGCCGTAGAAGTCGTCCTTGGTGAGCCCGTAGCGGCTCTCCAGCTCGGCCCAGATGTAGCCGTCGGTCGGGTTCGTGATGAAGCCGGTGGGGGTGTCGTGGCCCCAGGTGCCGGGGTTCTCCAGGGCTTTGAGGGTCTCGGGCATGCCGGCGTCGAGCTGCGCCTGGACCTCGGCCCGCTGCTCGTCGTTGAGGTCCTCGGTCAGGGTGAGCAGTGTGTTCATGCCGTGCGTCCAGCGGTCGAGCGGGGCGGTGCTCTCCTCCCCGACGATGCGCGGGTCGAATGAGCCGTCACCGGCCTTGACCTGCATGACGAGCATCATGCCTTCGCCCCACGTGAGGTCTTCGACCTTCTTGTTGAACCACACTTCGGCGGCGGCCTCGATGCCGTACGCGCCGCGGCCGTAGAAGTTGAGGTTGAGGTAGTGGAGGAGGATCGTCTCCTTGGAGTTGTCCTGCTCCAGCTTCATGGCCATGACGGCCTCCTTGGCCTTGCGGCCGTAGGAGATGTCGCCGCGGATGTCGGTGACCATGCCCGCGTACTGCTGGCTGATGGTCGAGGCGCCCTGCGTGTCGCCGCCCTTGAGGTTGTTGACCAGGGCGCGCATGGTGCCCTTGTAGTCGACGCCCTCGTGCTCGAAGTAATCCTTGTCCTCCAAGGCGAGGAGCGACCAGATCACCTCGTCGGGGAGTTGGTCGTAGGTGTCGACGAGCTTGCGGGTGTATTCGCCGTACCCGGCGAGCGGGGTGTCGCTGCCCTTGAGCGTGAAGGTCGTGGATTCGCCGAAGACGAGGTCCTCGGGCGGCGGCACGTGCTGGAAGAACCACGATCCGGCGACAGTGACGGCACCGAGCATCATCAGGCACGCCATGATGAGGGCCGCGTAGACGCGGCGGCGGCGCTTGGACATGCGCTTCTTCTTGCGGCCCCGCTTCGCCGCGCCGGGTGCGGCCTTGGGCTTCGCGGCGCCGACGACCGACGCGCGGCCCATGTTGCCGCCGCCGGCCACCGAGGGCGGTCCCACCGGCGGACCCCCTGCGGGCGGACCCGCCGGCACCCTCCCCGGAGGCGGTCCGACAGGCGACGCCCCGGCGGGCGGCCCCATGGGATGCCGCATCGGCGGGTTCGCGGGCGGACCGGCAGGCGGACCCGCGGGCGGGCCGTAAGGCGGGCCCGAGGGGGGACCGGCCTGGTGGCGCGGGGCAGGGTGCTGAAAGTCGCTCATGCTCAACCATCCACGAGTTGTGAGGTGCCGGGGCGCGGCGTCGGCCTGCGACCGGCTTCGACGAGCGCCGCTGAGGAGCAATTAGACTGGCGCCCGCCGAACCTTGGATGTTAGCGGACCACGCCCGGTAGGCGAGGAGTGCTCGGTTCCGCGGGTGAGGGAGGCCGCTTATCGACCACCTTAGACCGCTAGCGCCACACCGCAACCGGCACGCACGTGACGAACCGGTACACACCGTCACCGTCTCAGGACGCGAAGCGGGCCGCGCCTGCTCACGCAGCCGCGGGCCCGCGCCCCCATCGGGCCGTGACTCCGCTCACCCAGAGGACCTCACCCGGCGACGCCGCGCGCGGCCTGCCTCCCCGAGAACAGGCACCCGCCCAGGAACGTGCCCTCCAGCGACCGGTACCCGTGCATCCCGCCGCCCCCGAACCCGGCCGCCTCACCCGCCGCGAACAGCCCCGGCAGCGGC
The DNA here is from genome assembly GCF_040674615.1 of Glycomyces sp. NPDC049804. Classification (NCBI taxonomy): domain Bacteria; kingdom Bacillati; phylum Actinomycetota; class Actinomycetes; order Glycomycetales; family Glycomycetaceae; genus Glycomyces; species Glycomyces sp. NPDC049804. The sequence continues at coordinate 69,630 of NZ_JBFAMQ010000002.1, read as the reverse complement.
GAGCCCTCGGCCCGCAGCACCCGGCCGTCCAGATCGGTCTGCAAGCCGCCCAGCGTCTTCCGCGTCAACACATGCAGCCGCACCCCGATCAGCGGCCCCGCCTTCGGATCGAGCAGCCGGTGCGGCGTCGCCACCCGGATGAGCTTGTCGCCCCGGTAGTTCCTCGCCCCGCGCAACGCCGTCACCTGCAAATCCTTCGTGAACTTGTTGTCCATCTCGGCGTCCCGCGCCTCGACCGCCGCCCGCACCGTCTCGTACTCCAGCAGGCCCTCGCCCGTGATCCCGTTCATCTTCGCCACCAGCTCCGGCAGCGTCGACGCCACCGCGAAGTCCGCCCCGTGCTTCTTGAACGCCTCCACCGGCCCCGGCGCGCCCGGCAGCACCCGCTTGAGCAGCAGCTTCACGTCCTTGCCCGTCAAGTCCGGGTTCTGCTCCGAGCCCGAGAGGGCGAACTCCTTCTCCAGGATCTTCTGCGTGAGCACGAACCACGTGTACTCGTGGCCCGTCGTCATGATGTGCTCCAGCGTGCCCAGCGTGTCGAACCCCGGGAACAGCGGCGCCGGAAGCCGCTTCCCCGTCGCGTCCAGCCACAGCGACGACGGCCCCGGCAGGATCCTGATCCCGTGGTGCGGCCAGATCGGATCCCAGTTCTCGATGCCCTCGGTGTAATGCCACATCCGGTCCCGGTTGATCAGGCTCGCCCCGGCCGCCTCCGCGATCCCCAGCATCCGGCCGTCCACATGCGCCGGCACCCCCGAGATCAGCCGCTTCGGCGCCGGCCCCATCCGCACCGGCCAGTGCTCGCGCACCAGATCGAAGTTCCCCCCGATCCCGCCCGACGTCACGACCACCGCCTCCGCGCCGATCTCGAACTCGCCCAACGCCTCCCGCGTGGTCGCCACCCCGCGCGCCGACTCGTCCGGCGACAGCAGCGTCCCGGAGACGCCCGTGACCGCCCCGTCAGTGACCGCCAAGCCATCGACCCGGTGCCGGAACTTGAACTGCACCTTGCCGTCCCGCTCCGCCTGCCGCACCCGCTCCGCGAACGGCGCCACGATCCCCGGCCCCGTGCCCCACGTGATGTGGAAGCGCGGCACCGAATTCCCGTGCCCCTGCGCCGTATAACCCCCGCGCTCGGCCCACCCGACCACCGGGAAGAACCGCACCCCCAACGCGTGCAGCCACGCCCGCTTCTCACCGGCCGCGAAGTCCACATACGCCTCGGCCCACCGCCGCGGCCACTCGTCCTCAGGCCGATCGAACTGGGCCGTCCCCAGCCAGTCCCGCCACGCCAGCTCGTGCGAGTCCTTGATCCCCATCCGCCGCTGCTCGGGCGAATCCACCAGGAACAACCCCCCGAACGACCAGAACGCCTGCCCCCCAAGGGACTGCTCGCCCTCCTGATCGATCACGGTCACGGTCTTCCCGAGCCGGACCAACTCCGACGCAGCGGCCAACCCGGCCAGCCCCGCCCCGACAACGATGACGTCACTGTCCATCGCCCGCGCCTCCCCAGCAGCAGATACAACGCCTACCGGCGCGTAGCGCCAATATGCCAGGACGGCCCGTAACCGTCAACCAGCCGCCGCCAGGCGCACCTCCTGGTGCGGCATCTTCCACGCATTCGCCAGCGTCGAGGCGTGCACATTCGTCCCGCCCCCGAAGAACTCGCAGAACTTCATGATCAGCGGATCCCACCCGACCGGATCCACATAATCCGTCCCCGGGATCACCAGCCGCTCCTCGACATGCGCCCGCACCACCCGCACCTCGACCGCGCTGGCCCCCTCCCCGAACGGATGGACCTGCTCCACCACGCACTCCAGCTGGATCGGACACTCCGCGACCCTCGGCGCCCGCACGGCCTCCGACGCCTGCGCCGTCAACCCCGCCGCCCCGAACTTGTCCTTCTCGAACCGATACCCCTTGGCGGCCTTCCGCTCCGGCACCGGATCCGCCCCCGTCAGCGGCGCCAGCCGATCCACCGCCCCCGCCATATCCGACGACGCCAGGTTCAGCACGCACTCCCGCTCCCGCACCAGGTTCCCCATCGTCTTCGACCGGTTCCCCATTCCCAACATTGCCGACTGCCCCAACCACCACGCCGACGACATCGGCGCCACATTCCCCGACCCGTCCTCATTACAGGTGCCCAGCAGCACCACAGGCGTCCCGAAGTACAACACCTTCAAATCCACGCTCACATGCATCAAATCCTCCAGTCCTCCGTTCGAATCTCAATCCAACCCGCGCCACCACCTCGCGTGCTGGCCGAAAACCGACGTCGCGTTCCCGAACCCCGCGCAGCCCGTAGCCCGAATAAGCTGAAGCACCCCTTCACGTCGCAACCCGCAAGGTGATGACTTCCCATGACTGATCCCGAGTTCGAACTTGGCCGTATCTACGACCGCGACGAGATCCACAGCAACTGGGGAGGCTCCCGCTACAGCGGGATCGCACACTCCAGGAAGACGCCCAACGTGATGATCTTCTCCGATCCTCCCAAGGGCCGGCCCTACGGCTATATCGACGACCTTGCCCTCTACGACGATGAGGGGCCGCTTGTCCGCTACACCGGCGAAGGCCGCGCGGGCGACCAGAAACCCACCAACGGCAATGCCGCAATCCTGAACCACCACGAAGACGGTCGCGCGATCCGACTCTTCGAAGCGGTCGGCTACGTCAACGGGTCCAGTGCCCGGCTCCACAAGTATCTCGGCGAGTACCAAGTCGACCTGTCAAACACGCACATCTACGCAGAAGCGCCTGACGAAAACGGTGAGCTCCGGAAGGTGATCGTCTTCCAGCTTCGACCGGTCGGCCCGACCGCTGAACCCTCGATCGAAATGGTTCCGGTCATGCCAGGCATCACCTACACCGACTTCCACGAAACCGCCGAGCCTGAGCCGGTTGAGGTGCTCGCGAGCAAGTTGGTCGAGCCCGAGAACAATGCCGCGTCTGCCTTTGTGCGTAAGGCCATCGAAGAAACGGTGGTTCGGCGTCGCGAAGCGGAGCTGGTCGATCGATTCCGGACGCTGCTTGAAGCTGATGGCCACGAGGTGAAGCGCTGCCAGATTCCGATCCCAGGCCTCAACGCGGTGCTGCTGAGTGATCTTTTCGATGTCTCCGACAATGTCCTCTACGAAGCCAAAGGGCAGGCCGACCGGAACTCGATTCGGTTGGCGATCGGACAGCTCTTCGACTACCGGCGCTATATCGACCCTGGCCCGGCGGCGCTGGCGATCCTTCTTCCGGAGGCTCCCCATGACGATCTCAAGCGACTGATCGAGTCCGTCGGTCTCGAACTGGTCTATGAAGAGAAAGGTCGGTTCGTCGGCTGGCCCGTGAAAGGTAGGTAGCGGTGTCTCGCCGTGTTGTGTGGTGCGCGTTGCGGTGGTCGAGGGCTGCCCTTAGCCATGCTACTGTCGGGTAACTTGTGGGTTGATTCGGTGGTGGTCTGGTGAATCTTTACTTTCGGCTGTTGCTGCTGTGGTTGCGTTCGCGGCGGGCGGGGGCGTTGGCGCTCTGGGATGTCGCGGTGACGCGGTTCCGGGTGGTGCCGACGGATTTGGATCCGCTGGGGCATATGACGAACGGGCGCTACCTGACGATCATGGACGTGGGCCGGATCGATCTGATGATGCGGTCCGGGTTCTGGGCGAAGATGAAGGCGCAGGGCTGGTATCCGGTGGTGGCCGGGCAGACGATCACGTACAAGAAGTCGCTGCAGCCGTGGCAGGTGTTCGAGGTGCGGACGCGGGTGCTCGGCTTCGATGAGCGGTGGGCGTACCTCGAGCAGACGTTCTGCGTCGGCGATGCGCTGTACGCCCGGGCTTTCGTACGGACGCGGTTCCTGAAGAAGTCAGGCGGCTCGGTCGAGCACGACGAGCTGGAGAAGGTCGTCGGAGGATTCCCGGCCGACCTGCAGGTTCCGGAGTGGCTGCTGGAGTGGACGGCCGCGACCCACATCGCCGGTACGAAGCAGTCGCGGCCGTCTCAGTGACCCGCCGCTAGGTCGCGGGCGGCGGTGCCGGGTCGGGTGGGGATGGCGCCTCCATTGGGTGCGGAGGCGGAAGTTCCCAGACGGCGTGGCGGAGTTGGGTGACCAAGTGGTCGGCGGCTGATTCGATCTCCTCGCGGCGGAGGCGGTCTTCGAGGCGGTTCGAGGCGATGCGGGAGAGGATGAGTATGTTCAGTCCGGTCTCGCGGAGCAGGTGGCTCAGTGGGATGCGTTTGCGGGCCCCGGCGAGCGCGGTTATGGATTCGGCGAGGTTGTCGAGTTCGGGAGAGACTGCCGGCATCGTGGCCTCCGGTTGTTGTGCAGTTGTGGTGAGGCGTTGCGCCTCGTTGCGGGAAGTGTAGAGGCGACCACCGACAGTTCGGGTTGGTGAGGGTTGCATGCGTGTGAGGGCGGACGTCGTTCCGCCCCCACCGAGGGTGTCAGGACGCTCTGGCCAGGATTTCTCCGTGGGGGATCATCAGCCAGCTTTCGGGGCTCGCTCCCCAGGACTTCCAGGCGTCCGAGATCGCTTGCAGCTCTTCTTGAGTGGCGTGACCGCCGGCGAGCGCCTGCTTTGCGAAGTCGGAGTGCAGGGCGCGGTCGGCCCACAGGTCGCCCCACCAGGTTCGGTCCCGCTCGTCGCTGAAAGTCCAGGTCGTAGAGGTCGCCGTGATGGACTGCGCTTCGAATCCGGCCTGCAGCGCCCAGGATTTGAGGCGCCGGCCCGCGTCCGGTTCGCCGCCGCCCGCGCGGGCGACCTCTTCGTACAGGTCCAGCCAGTTGCGGAGGCCGTCGGATTCGGGGAACCAGGTGAAGGCCCGGTAGTCGCTGTCGCGTACGGCGACCACGCCGCCGGGCTTGGCTACCCGCCGCATTTCTCTCAAAGCTTGGACAGGATCGCCCACATGCTGGAGGACTTGGTGCGCGTGGACGACGTCGAAGGTGTCGTCGGCGTAGTCGAGAGCGTGGACGTCGGCCACTGCGAAGGTCGTGTTCGCCAGTCCGCGGGCTTCGGCCTCCTGCGCGGCCTGGTCCACGATGGCCGGTGCGTAGTCAACCGCCGTGACGTGTCCTTCCGGGACGTGCGCGGCGAAGTCTGCCGAGATAGTGCCTGGGCCGCAGCCGATGTCAAGGATCGTGCTGTCCGGCCGCAGCTCGGGCAGCAGGTATGCCGCCGAGTTCTCGGCCGTCCGCCAAGTGTGGGAACGCAGGACGGATTCGTGGTGGCCGTGGATGTAGGTCGCGGTCTCTTTCGCCATGAGGGGACTCTAGCGGAGAGTGCTTACTATATGGGAGTGACTTCCTGAATAATGGAATCATGCAAATCGGATCGCAAATGTCGCGAAACTGACGAACGACACGGGCCGCGATGCCCGGGCTTGGTTGGGTCGACACCTAACGTGATTCCATGGTGAATATTCCGATGGACCTGCGCGCCGAAGCCCGGGAGGCCGGTCGTCAGACGGTCCGGGTCGAGACGCGGGCGAGGCTCGTGCGGGCGGTGCTGGCATTCCTCGACGGGAACGGTGTGCGGCTCAGCGACGAGGAGCGGGCCCGACTGTCCTCGTGCACCGATGACGCCCTCGTCGAGTCGTGGCTGTTCAAGGCCCCGTTCGTATCGACCGCAGCGGAACTGCTCGACGACGAATGATCACCAGCCCCGCCGCTGCGCGAGCCAGTCGGCGGCCGCCGAAGCCGCCCAGCGCATGTGCGTGTGGATCGCGGGGGAGACGATCCTCGCCGGGGCTTCGTCCCAGCCGTCGAGCAGCGCGCCGGTGATCGCGGCCAGCATCGTGTCGAGCTCCGCTTCGCCGACGCGGTCGGATGTCGGGTGCTCCCAGAACCGCCGTTCGGCGTCATGGCCGTCGCCGTGCGCCACGATCAGCAGGTTCCCCGTGTCCATCCACGGTGGCACATATCGGGGTTTGGTCCAGTCGCAGATCCAGGCGCGCCCGTCGCCCAAGACGAAGTTGTCTGGGCGCAGATCGCCGTGCGAGACCTGGTCGGTGTCGAGGATCTCGGCGATGCCGCTCTCGATGTCGGCCAGAGCCGCCAAGCGGCCGTCGAGCGCGGGTGGCAATGCGATCGGTGGGGCGTCGCCGCTCGCGATGCGCCGAAAGACGCTGAGGTTCTCGTCGGTCTTGGGGCGGATGCCGCTCGCGATGAGGTCTGCTGTGGGCGGGTTGAGGGCTTTCGCTGCGGCCGCGAAGGCGTCGAGCATGAGGTCGACGGTTGCGGGCGTCATCGGCAGGGTCAGCGGCTTGCCCTGCAGCGCTTCGTAACCGGTCACGACCCAGTCGTCGATGTCGGCATGGAAGCGGATTTCCGGGGCGGGAATGCCCGGCGGCAGTGCCGCAGTGCAGCGGGCTTCGTCGCGGTAGGCTTCGCGCACTTCCGGAGTCCTCGGTCCTGCGGCTTTGATGAAGAGTTCGGCGCCCGATTCCGATCGCACTCGGCCCGCGAAGCCGGTGGTGAAGCCTCCGCCTGCCACCGTGACCGTGACCGCACCCCCGCCGAGTTCGGCGGCGATGCGGTCGCGCGCAGCATCCGGAAGCGTCGCGTACGCGGGCCGGTTCGCGGTGGCGGCGTAGTCGAGCGGAACCGGGCTCGTCATGACCATCCCCGGCGCTGGGCGAGCCAGTCGGCGGCGGCGAGGCCGCTCCATCGCTGGTGGGCTCGCATGTACGGCGAGACGTCGGGGAACGGCGGTTCGACCGAGCGGCCGAGGTAGTAGCCGGTGATCGAGGCGAGGCCCGTGTCGAGTTGGTCGGGGGTGACGCCCGCCGAGGTCGGGTGGGCCCAGAAGAGGGCGTCGGCGTCGTGGCCGTCGCCGTGGGCCGCAACGAGGAGGCACGCGGTGTCGAACCAGGTCGAGTGGACTTGGACCCAGTTCCAGTCGCAGATCCAGGCCTGGTCGGCGCCGACGATCATGTTGTCCGGGCGCAGGTCGAAGTGCATGACCGAGTCGGCGGTCAGGGCGGCCTCGATGTGCTGATCGAGCTGCGCGAGCTCGTCGATGCGGCCTTCGAGGGCGGGCGGGAGCGGGAACGGCTCGATGTCGCCGGCGGCGATGAGGCTGAACTGGCGCAGGTGATCGTGGATGGGGAGCGCCGTGACACCGAGGTCGAGGAGCTGCTGCGGGGCCGGAGTGAGCGCCGCGGCGGCCGCGGCCCAGGCGTCGAGCATGAGGTCGAGGTCGCGGGGGCTCATGGGGAGGGTCGGGGCGCGGCCGTCGAGGACTTCGAAGCCGAGGACGATCCAATCGTCGATGTCGGCGGCGAACTCGAGGCGCGGAGCCGGGACGCCTTGGGGGAGTGCGGGGTTGACGCGGGCCTCCTGGCGGAGGGCGTGGAGTGAGAAGGGCCTGTCCGGCCCCGCGGCCTTGACGAAGAGCTCGGCGCCGGATTCGGTGCGGACACGGGCGGCGAAGGCGCCGCTGAAGCCGCCGCCGGCCATCTTGATGTCGGAGGGCTTGCCGCCGAGTTCGGCGATGATGCGGTCCTGGACGATCGGCGGGAGCGTGGCCCAGGTGTCGCGGACGGCAGTGGCGTCGTAGGGGACCGTGGGTCCGAATCGGGACATGGTCAGAGTGTGGCCGGGGCGGGGCGGTGCCGCAACGAGTTTAAGCGAGAAGTCATTCCATTTCCGGCTCTAGCCATCAAATCGGGCACGCGGAGGCCTCCGTTTTCAACGGTCCCATACGGGTGCGACATCGCGTGCCCGGCGGTTCGAGAGCCGGGAATGCGAGCGGCCCTCGCTGCCGTGGTGGGGACGGCGGCGAGGGCCGGGTTCCATTCTAGGCGTTCGCGAGCAAGGAGGGAATCACCACCGGCAGTACATAGCAGCCGATGTCGCCGACGGCGCTGTAGGTGAGCGCCCAGTCGGCGGTCTGCGCGTCCCGGCACAGCACCACGAACACGACCATGCAGCTCAGCGCCCGCTGCGCGTCCGTCATGAACCGCAGCCAGGATTCGGCCTGCGCCGGGTCGGGTTCGAGGACGGCGTCGAACAGGAGGGCGACGACTCGCTCGCCGCCCTTGGAGTACGCGGCGGCGACGCAGACGCGGAGTCGGTTCGGCTGCTCGGGGAGGGTGATGGTCCTGCGGGAGACGGCGATGGCGTCGTGGTCGGGGAGGTCGGGCCCGTCGGTCCAGTTGTACAGCTCGGTGGCGAATTCGGGGCGTGTCTCCATCAGCATGGCGAGGAGTTCGTTGTACTCGATAGACATTCGAGTTCCTAACTTCCGCGTGGGGTCACAAAAGGTGGGTTGTAGGAACAACGAGGACACGCTTTGCCGGTTACGGGTAGGTGTGGCGACTTGTGGAGGCCGCCTGCAGCTGCAGGACGGCGGCGATCGCATGCGGAAGGGGCGCGGCGGGAGGATCCCGCCGCGCCCCTTCCGGTGTCGCTCGCCGTCCTTACAGGCCCAGCTGGTGTTCGAAGTTGCCCTCTTCGATCCGCTTCGTGACCGCTTCGAGGTAGCGGGCCGCGTCGGCGCCGTCGATGAGGCGGTGGTCGTAGCTCAGCGTCAGGTGCATGACCGAGCGCACCGCGATGACCTCGCCCAGTTCAGGGTCGTTGATCACGCGGGGGCGCTTGACGATCGCGGCGGTGCCGAGGATCGCCGACTGGCCGAGCGGGACGATCGGCGTGTCGAACAGCGCGCCCACCGAACCGGTGTTGGTGATGGTGAACGTCGCACCGAACAGGTCGTCGGGCGCCAGGCCGCCGTCGCGGGCCTTCTTGGCGATCTCGGCGATCCGCTTGGCCAGGCCCGGGATGTTCAGGTCGCCGGCGTTCTTGACGACCGGGACGATGAGGCCCTTCGGCGTGTCCACCGCGAAGCCCACGTGCTCGGCCTCGGGGTAGGTGATCGTCTTCTCCTCCATGTTCATGGAGGCGTTGACGACCGGGTACTGCTGCAGCGCCTCGATCGCGGCGATCGAGAAGAACGGCAGGAAGGAGAGCTTGACGCCGTGGCGGGCCAGGAACTCGTCCTTCTTCGCCGCGCGGAGCTTCGCCACCTTCGTGACGTCCACTTCGCGCACCGTCGTCAGCTGCGCCGTGGACTGCATCGAGTTCAGCAGCGCCTTCGCGGCGGCCTGACGCAGGCGGCTCATCTTCTCGGTGCGGCCGCGCAGCGGGCTGACCTCGGCCGGAGCCGGAGCAGCCTTCGCGGGAGCGGCAGCGGCGGCCGGAGCGGGCTCCGGGGCCTTCTTCGCGTCGATGACGGCCTGGACGTCCTCCTTGCGGATGCGTCCGCCCACACCGGAACCGGTGACCTCGGAAAGGTCCACGCCGTTCTCCGAAGCGAGCTTGCGCACCAGCGGCGTCACATACGAACCCGACGGCTTCGACGCGGCGGGAGCCGCAGGAGCGGCGGCCGGGGCCGGAGCGGTCTCGGGCTCGGCCGGGGCCGGCTTGGTCGGCGTGCCCTCGGCCTGGGCCGGAGCGGGCTCCGGCTCGGGCTCGGACTTCACGGCCGGGGTCGGCTCGGCGGCCGGGGCCGGAGCGGCGGCCGCGGCGGCACCGGAGCCGACGATCGCGAGCACGGAACCGACCTCGGCGGTCTCGTCCTCGGCGACCCGGATCTCCAGCAGCGTGCCCGCGGCCGGGGACGGGATCTCCGTGTCCACCTTGTCAGTCGAGATCTCCAGCAGCGGCTCGTCCACCTCGACGGTGTCGCCCACGGCCTTGAGCCAGGACGTGACCGTGCCCTCGGTGACCGACTCGCCCAGCTCGGGGAGCAGGACCTCGGTGCCCTCGGCGGCACCGCCGGAGGAGGCCGGGGCCTCCGCGGCGGGGGCGGCCGGAGCCGGAGCGGCCTCGGCCTTGGGGGCCTCGGGCTCGGGCAGCGGCTCCTGCGCGGGCGCGGGGGCCGGAGCGGCCGGGGCGTCCCCGGAAGCCTCGGACGGGTCGCCGATGATCGCCAGCTCGCCGCCGACCTCGACATCCGTGTCCTCGGGGACCACGATCTTCAGCAGCACACCGGCGACCGGCGAAGGCACCTCGGTGTCGACCTTGTCGGTCGAGACCTCAAGCAGCGGCTCGTCGACCTCGACGGTGTCGCCTTCCTTCTTGAGCCACTGGGTGACAGTCCCCTCGGTGACCGACTCACCGAGAGCGGGCATCGTTACCGATGTCGGCATCGTTCGTTCAACTCCTGCGGTTGTGGATTAGTCGTGGGCGTGCAGCGGCTTGCCGGCCAGCAGCATCGCCGCTTCGCCGATCGCCTCGTTCTGGGTGGGGTGCATGTGGATCAGCTGGGCGACGTCGTTCGCGTAAGCCTCCCAGTTGTAGATCAGCTCCGCCTCGCCGATCTGCTCGGAGATGCGCGCGCCGACCATGTGGACGCCGACGATCGGGCCGTCCTCGACCGCGACGAGCTTGATGAAGCCCTGGGTCTTGAGGATGTTCGACTTGCCGTTGCCCGCGAGGTTGTAGTTGACCGACTTGATCTTGTCGGCCCCGTACTTCTCCTTCGCCTTGTCCTCGTTGAGGCCCATGGAGGCGACCTCGGGCTCGGTGAAGGTGACGCGCGGGATGCCGGTCTCGTCGATCGGGGCCGGGTTCAGGCCGGCGATGTGCTCGGCCACGAAGATGCCCTGCAGGAAGCCGCGGTGCGCGAGCTGGATGCCGGGGACGATGTCGCCGACGGCGTACACGTTCGGGAGGTTCGTCCGCAGGTTCTCGTCGACCAGGACGAAGCCCCGGTCCATGTTGACGCCCTGCTCCTGGTAGCCGATGCCGTCGGTGACGGGGCCGCGGCCGACCGCCACCAGCACCAGGTCTCCCTCGACGACGGTGCCGCCCTGGATCGTGACCTGCACGCCCGAAGCGGACTTCTCGACCTTCTCGAAGAACTTGCCGGTGTGGAACTTGATGCCGCGCTTGCGGAACGCCCGCTCGAGCTGCTTCGAGGAGTCGGCGTCCTCGGCCGCGATGAGGCGGGGGAGGCCCTCGATGATCTCGACCTCGACGCCCAGGGACTTCCAGGCGGAGGCGAACTCGACGCCGATGACGCCGCCGCCGATGACGATGGCCTTGTTCGGCAGCTCGGTGAGCTCGAGCGCGTGCTCGGAGGTGATGACCTTCTCGCCGTCGATCTCAAGCCCGGGAAGGGTCTTGGAGTAGGAGCCGGTGGCGAGGATGATGTTGCGGCCGGTCACCGTGGTGCCGTCGTCGACCTGGATCGTGTTCGGGCCGACGAGCGTGCCGGTGCCCTGGATGAACTCGACCTTGTGCGCCTTGACCAGGCCCTGGAGGCCCTTGTACAACTTCGACACGACGTCGTCCTTGTACTTCTTGACCGCCGGCATGTCGACGCCCTTGAACTCGGCCAGGATGCCGAACTGCTCGGACTCGCGCGCGGTGTCGGCGACCTCGCCGGCGTGGAGCAGCGCCTTGGTGGGGATGCAGCCGCGGTGCAGGCAGGTGCCGCCGACCTTGTCCTTCTCGATCAGGGCCACCGACAGCCCCAGCTCAGCCGCGCGGAACGCGCTGGCGTAGCCGCCGCTGCCGCCGCCCAGGATTACTACGTCGTATCCTGCGTTCGGGTCGCTCATTGCTCTCCCCACTTAGTCGGTGCACATGTACGGCTCCGCAAGCGTCGCCGTGACTGCTTAGGTTCGGAGCCCATCCTTCCACCGGGGGCGACTCGTGATCGTCCAGACCCTGTGGTTGGAGTGTGCAACACCATTCAACCGCTTGCTGCGAGCATTCGGAAAGTCCCCTTCGTGTGCGGCTGGACACAGGTGTCCCAACGCGTGTGTACGCTTGGAAATCACGCCTCAACTGGTGCGGAGGGAGCGGCCGTGGGCTTGTTCGGACGGAAGAAGAAACAGGGCAAGGGAACGCTGGACCGTGCCTCTGACAACGCTGACCAGCGGCACCTGATCGATTTCATCAAGACGCGCGTCGGCGTCGAGGCCTACCTCGAGCCGAAGACCACCGTCACCGAGACGACGGTCATGCTCATCGCCCACGACGGCGAGTGGACGCGGCGCCGCGTCGAGGGCCCGGCGGGCGCGTTCGCCCTGGGCCGCAAGTACAACACCCCGGTGTACGAGGTCGCCAAGACCGGATATCCGCAGCGTAAGCGCGACTACGACGCGCGCCGCAAGCTCGAGCAGCAGCGTCGCCAATAGGTTTTCCACCCCTCGCTTACGCAACGATTGCGCAATATTCACCGCACTGTCCCGCCACTTGGTGGTGAGGAACGCGAATGCGAAAAAGGGCCCGGCAGCCGCCGGGCCCTTCTTCGCATCTCGGTGATTACGAGGCGAACTCCTCGAGCAGCGCCACGAGGGTCCGCACCGGGAACCCGGTCGCGCCCTTCGCGATGTAGCCGTAGGTCGAGTCGGAGTCGGCCGGGCCCGCGATGTCGAGGTGCGCCCAGGGCAGGTCCTCGGGCACGAACTTGGACAGGAAGATCCCGCCCTGCACCATGTGCCCGTCGCGCTTGAGACCGGTCGCGCACTGCGAGACGTCGGCGATGGAGGACTCCATGAGCTTCACGATGTCCTCGGGGAAGGGCATCGGCCAGCCGTGCTCGCCGGTGGTCTCGCCGATGCGGCGCAGCCGCTCGGTCTCGGTGTCGGTGCCCATGAGGCCCATGGTGCGGCGGCCGAGGGCGATGAGCTGGCCGCCGGTGAGCGTCGCCACGTCGTAGAGCGCGTCGGGCTCGTCCTCGAGCGCCCGCGAGATCGCGTCGGCGAGCACGAGGCGGCCTTCGGCGTCGGTGTTCAGCACCTCCACGGTCATGCCGTTGCGGATGGTGATCACATCGGAGGGGCGGAACGAGGATCCCGAGAGCATGTTCTCGGCGAGCGCCACGGTGCAGGTGACGTTCACGTCGAGGCCCAGTCTCGCGGCGGCGAGGGTGGCGCCGACCACGGCGGCGGCGCCGGCCATGTCGCCCTTCATGTCCCACATGCCCGCGCCGGGCTTGATGTTGATGCCGCCGGAGTCGAAGGTGATGCCCTTGCCGACGAGCGCGACGTGCCGGGTGGCGCCTTCGGGGCGGTAGGAGAGGCGGACGAGGCGGGGCTCGGCGGAGGAGCCGCCGCCGACGGCGAGGACGCCGCCGTAGCCGCCCGCGGAGAGCGCTTCGGCGTCGAGGATCTCGACGTCGACGCCCGCGGCGGTGGCGGCCTGCTCGATCTCGACGGCGAACGTGGGCGGGCGCAGGAGGTTCGCGGGGGCGTCGGCCCAGTCCTTGACGAGGGCCACGCTCTCGGCGAGCACGGTCGCCTTCGCGACGGCGGCCGCGGTGGCGCCGTAGACGGCGACCTCGGCGGGGGCGGCGTCGCCGCCGTCACCGGTCTTGTAGCCCTCGAACTTGTAGGCGCCGAGCGCGGCGCCCACGGCGGTGGCCTCGGGGTCGCCCTCGAACGCGATGGCGACGGTGTCCTTGCCGAACGCGGCCCGCACGGCCGTGCCGGCGGCGCGGCGGAGGGTCTCGTCGTCGAGGTCCTCGGCGTCGCCGAGGCCGACGGCGTAGACGAGCGCGGCGCCCAGGCCGGCGGGGGCGGGGAGGCGGGTGAGGGAGGAGGCCGAACCGGTGTTGCCGAGGACCGCCAGCTGCTCGGCGAGGCGCCCGCCGAAGGCGGCGTCGATCCCGGCGAGGCTGTCGGGGAGCACGGGGGCGTCCTCGCCGGAGAAGACGCCGACGACGAGCACTTCGGCCTCGGCGGCGGCGATGTCACCTGAGGCGGCGTTCAGAGCTGTCACGATCCATCCTTAGCTGTTCTGGGGACCAAATGCTCCGATCCTAGTCACTGAGACGGCCGCGATAGTCTCTGTCCCATGTCGGAGACACTGCTCACCTCGCCCCTGCACGAACGCCACCTCGCCCACGGCGCGAAGTTCGCCGAGTTCGCGGGATGGAACATGCCGCTCCAGTACGAGAACGGCGTGCTCGCCGAGCATCAGGCGGTGCGCACCGGGGTCGGCGTCTTCGACGTCTCGCACCTGGGCAAGGTCTGGGTGACCGGCCCGGGCGCGGCGGCGTTCGTGAACCGGTGCCTGGCGAACGACCTCGACCGGATCGCCGCGGGCGGGGCGCAGTACACGCTGTGCCTGGACGAGGACGGCGGCGTGGTCGACGACCTCATCGCGTACCGGTTCTCGGACGACGAGGTGTTCCTGATCCCCAACGCCGCCAACACGGCCGAGGTCGCGCGCCGCCTGGAGGAGGCCGCCCCCGAGGGGATCGAGGTGCGCGACGTGCACCGCGGGTTCGCGGTGATCGCGGTCCAGGGCCCCGAGTCGCCGCGCATCCTCGAGTACCTGGGGCTGCCGCACGACCACGAGTACATGACCTTCCGCGAGCACCTGGTGGACCACGCGGACGTGATCGTCTGCCGCTCGGGCTACACCGGCGAGACCGGGTTCGAACTGGTGGTGCCGAACGAGGCGGCGGTGGACCTGTGGGACGGGATCCTCGTGGCGGGCGCGGCCCCGTGCGGGCTCGGCGCGCGCGACACGCTGCGCCTGGAGATGGGCTACCCGCTGCACGGCCAGGACCTGAGCCTCGACATCACACCGGTGCAGGCGCGCCTGAACTGGGCGATCGGCTGGGACAAGCCCGAGTTCTGGGGCAAGGCCGCGCTGGAGGCGGAGCGCGCCGAGGGGCCGAAGCGGCGGCTGTGGGGCCTCGAGGCGACGGGCAAGGGCGTCCCCCGCGCCCACATGGCGGTCATGGACGGCGACGAAGTGGTGGGGGAGACCACATCGGGCACGCACGCGCCGACCCTGAAGAAGGGCGTGGCGCTGGCCCTGCTCGACGCGGCCTACAAGCCGGGGGCCGAGCTTGAGCTCGATGTGCGTGGCCGCCGGTTGCCAATTCGGGTCGTCAAGCCCCCCTTCACGAAAGCCACGCCGAAGTAAGCCCAGCCAGAGTCGGCTCTTGATTGCGGCAAGTTTCTCCGATAGCGTTTACCAAAACTCGCCGACGAAGGAGTCACATGACTGGCACGCCGCATCGCTACGCCCTTGTGGGGACCGGTTCTCGCGCCACGATGTACCGCAACGCCATCACCGAGCGGAGCGGCAAGGCCCGCCTCGTCGCACTCGCGGACACCAACCCCAAGCGCGTCGCCGCCCACGTCGAAGCGATCGAAACCGCTGGCCATCCCGCGCCGGCCGTCTACGCCGCGGCCGACTTCGACCGGCTCCTCGCCGAGACCGAGCCCGACACCGTCATCGTCACCTCGGTCGACGCCACGCACCACGAGTACCTCCTCGCCGCGCTCGCCGCCGACAAGGACGTCATCTGCGAGAAGCCGCTGACGACCACCGGCGCGCACGCCGCCGCGATCCTCGAGGCCGAGGCGAAGTCGAAGGGCACGGTCACCGTGACCTTCAACTACCGCTACAACCCGCTGCACGAGAAGGTCGCCGAGCTCCTGCGCGAGGGCGCCATCGGCGAGATCACCTCCGTGGGCTTCGACTGGCTGCTCGACACCCGCCACGGCGCCGACTACTTCCGGCGCTGGCACCGCGAGGCCGCGAACTCGGGCGGGCTGCTCGTCCACAAGTCCGGCCACCACTTCGACCTCGTCAACTGGTGGCTCGACGCGGCCCCCGTGCGCGCCTTCGCGAAAGGCAAGCTCGCGTTCTACGGCGAGAACGGCAAGCGCACCGGCCACGATCGCGGCTACGAGCGCGCCCACGGCTCCCCGGAGGCCGCCGACGACCCGTTCGCGCTCCACATGGAGGACAGCCCCGGCCTCAAGCAGATGTACCTCGACGCCGAGACCGAGGACGGCTACGTCCGCGACCAGTCCGTGTTCGCGCCGGGCATCACGATCTACGACGACATGATGGCCCTCGTGGACTACGACTCCGGCGTCACGCTCTCCTACCGGCTCACCGCCTACTCCCCGTGGGAGGGCTACCGGGTCCACTTCAACGGCACCCAGGGCCGCCTCGAACTCCTCGTCGTCGAGAACGACCACGTCAACCCGGCCTTGAAGGGCCCCAACGGCGCCTCGCTGCACGGCACCGACGCCTCGCCCGAAGAGGGCTGGTACGAGCTCACCCTCCACCCCTTCTGGACCAAGCCCCAGAAGATCGACCTCGGCGACTACCAGCGCGCCGGGCACGGCGGCGGCGACGTGCGGATGCTCGGCGTCCTCTTCGACGGCGACACCGACCCGCACGACCGCTCCGCGAACGCCCAGGACGGCGTCAACGCCCTCGCCGCGGGCCTCGCCGCGAACGCGTCCATCGAGACCGGCCTCCCGGTCGACGTAGCCGACCTCCTGAAGTAGGAAGCCCGCGAATATGAATCTCCACCCCGACCGGCTGTTCCCGGCGGACGAGCGCACGCGCGCCATCGCCCGGGAGCTCCACCAGCGCACCGCCGACCTGCCGCTGGTCAGCCCCCACGGGCACGTCGACCCGCGTCTGATGTCGGAGAACCGGCCGTTCCCCGACCCGGCGCGGCTGTTCGTCGTCCCCGACCACTACCTGACCCGGATGCTCTACAGCCAGGGCGTGACCCCCGCCGAGCTCGGCGTCCCGTCCACCGCCGGGGCGCCGTCTGAAGTGGACGGCCGCACGATCTGGCGGCGCTTCGCCGCGCACTACCGGCTCTTCCGCGGCACCCCCTCGAAGATGTGGCTCGACTACACGTTCGCGGAGGTCTTCGGGATCTACAAGGAGCTCGGCCCCGACACCGCCGACGAGTTCTACGACCATCTCTCCGCGCGGCTCACCGAACCGGCCTACCGTCCCAGGGCCCTGTTCGACCGCTTCAACATCGAAGTGCTCGCCACCACCGAGTCCCCGGTGGACTCCCTCGACCCGCACGCCGAGCTCGCGGCACTCCCGGCCCAGAACGGCCGCAAGTGGGGCGGCAAGGGCGGCAAGGTCGTCACCACGTTCCGGCCCGACAACATGGTCGAACCCGGCTGGCCCGGCTGGAAGGAGCGCGTCGAGCAGCTCGCCGAGATCACCGGCGAGGACACCTCGACCTTCGACGGCTTCCTCACGGCGCTTCGCCGGCGCCGCCAGGACTTCATCGCCGCCGGCGCCACCTGCACCGACCACGGGAACCTCACGGCCGCGACCGAAGACGACCCGAAGGCCGCCGCCGAGATCTACGCGAAGGCCCTCAACGGCGAAGCGGACGAGACCGAGATCCTGCGCTTCCCCGCGCTTATGCTCACCGAGTTCGCGCGCATGAGCGTCGACGACGGCCTGGTCATGCAGCTCCACCCCGGAGCGGACCGCAACCACAACCAGTGGCTGTACGAAGGCTGGGGCCGCGATGTGGGCGGCGACATCCCCAACGCCACCGAGTACACGCGCGCCCTCAAACCGCTCCTCGACGCGTTCGGCAACCACCCGCGCTTCCGGATCGTGTTGTACACGCTCGACGAGACCGTGTTCAGCCGCGAGCTCGCCCCGCTCGCGGGCGGCTACGCCTCGGTGTTCCTCGGCGCGCCCTGGTGGTTCCTCGACTCGCCGGAGGGCATGCGCCGCTTCAGGGAAGCGGTGCACGAGACCGCCGGGTTCTACAACACGGCCGGATTCGTGGACGACACCCGCGCGTTCTGCTCCATCCCCGCCCGGCACGACGTGGCCCGCCGCATCGACGCCGCCTACCTCGCCCGCCTCGTCGCCGAGCATCGGATGACCGAGCAGGAAGCCGCCGAGGTCGCCGTCGACCTCGCTTACCACCAGCCCCGCAAGATCTATGGATTGGACAGCTAAGTGACCCTGATCGAACGCCTCGAAGTCCACGACGTGCGGTTCCCGACCGCGACCGCCGGCGACGGCTCCGACTCGATCAACCGCGCCGACTACTCGGCCTGCTACGTCGAGCTGTTCACCGACGGCGGCCCCACCGGCACCGGCTTCACCTTCACCGGCGGGCGCGGCACCGAGATCTGCGTCCAAGCCGTGAAGGCCTTCGAGCACCTCGTGGTCGGCAAGACCGTCGAGGAGATCTTCGCGAACCCGGTCGAGTTCTCCCGCTCCATCGTCCAGGAACCGCAGATCCGCTGGCTCGGCCCCGAGAAGGGCGCCACCCACATGGCCGTCGGCGCCATCGTCAACGCCGTATGGGACCTGCGCGCCAAGCTCGAAGGCAAGCCCATGTGGCGCCTCCTCGCCGAAATGGACTCCGCCGAACTCGCCGCCCAGATCGACTACCGCCACATCGAGGACGAGCTCACCTACGACGAGGCCGTCGCCATCCTCGAAGAGGGCCGCATCGGCTACGAGGACCGCCTCAAAGTCCTCGAGGCCGACGGCTTCCCCGCCTACACCACCTCCGTGGGCTGGCTCGGCTACTCCGACGAGAAGGTCCGCGCCCTCACCGAGCAGGCCGTCGCCGAAGGCTGGACCGCCGCGAAGATGAAGGTCGGCTCGCCCGACGTCGCCGACGACGTGCGCCGCGCCGCCATCATCCGCGACGTGCTCGGCCCCGACCGCAAGCTCATGATGGACGCCAACCAGATCTGGTCCGTCCCCGAGGCCATCGCCAACATGAAGCAGCTCGCCGCCTTCGACCCGTACTGGATCGAGGAGCCCACCCACCCCGACGACATCCTCGGCCACGCCAAGATCGCCAAAGCCGTCGCCCCCATCCGCGTCGCCACCGGCGAGGTCGCCGCCAACCGCGTCATCTTCAAGCAGCTCCTCCAGGCCGAGGCCATCAAGGTCTGCCAGATCGACGCCTGCCGCGTCGGCGGCATCCCCGAAGTCCTCGCCACCCTCCTCATGGCCGCCAAGCACGGCGTCGACGTCTGCCCCCACTCCGGCGGCGTCGGACTGTGCGAATACGTGCAGCACCTCGGCATGTTCGAATACCTTCGAGTGGGGAAGACCCTGGAGGGCCGCATGATCGAATACGTCGACCACCTGCACGAGCACTACACCGACCCGGTCACCGTCGTCGACGGCCGCTACCGGCTGCCCACCCAGCCCGGCTACTCCGTGACGCTCAAGCCCGAGTCCATCGCCGAGTTCTCGTTCCCGAACGGGCCCGCATGGAACGCCTAGGCAATCCGGTCCTCAAGCGGCTCCCCGGGGACGTGCGCGTCCCCGGGGACCGCCCCCAGACCTCCGGCATCCTCCACCTCGGCGCGGGCGCATTCCACCGCGCCCACCAAGCCGTCTACACCGACGACACCGACTGGGGCATCACCGTCGCCGCGCCGAACTCGCGCGGCGTCATCGACGCCCTCGCCGAACAGGACGGCCTCTTCTCGGTCGCGACCCTCGGACCGGAAGGCGCCTCGATGCGCGTCGTCGGCGCCATCGCCGACACCGTCCACATCGCCTCCGAACACGAACGCGCCGTCGACCTCGTCGCCGCCGAGACCACCCACGTCGTCACCCTCACCGTCACCGAGAAGGCCTACCGCGACCCCGCCGGCGTCCCCGGCCTCCTCGCCGCCGGACTCGCCAAGCGCGCCGCGCAAGGCGGCCCGCCGCTCACGATCCTGTGCTGCGACAACCTGCCCGACAACGGCAAGACCACCCGCGCCGCCGTCGAACCCCTCCTCGACGCCGCCACCCGCGACTGGGCCGAAGGGAACGTCGCCTTCCCCTCCTCGATGGTCGACCGCATCGTCCCCGCCTCCACCCACGCCACCTACGAACGCGCCCTCGCCGACCTCGGCGTCACCGACCTCGCCGCCGTCGAAGCCGAACCGTTCACCCAGTGGGTCATCGAAGACGACTTCGCCGGGCCGCGCCCGCCCTGGGACGCCACCTACACCCGCGACGTCGCCGGTTGGGAGCGCTTGAAACTGCGCACCCTCAACGGCGTCCACTCCACCCTCGCCTACCTCGGCGCCCTCGCCGACGTCGTCCACATCAGTGAGACCCTCGCCCTGCCCGGCGCCGAATCCTTCGCGCGCTGGCTCATCGCCGAGCAGATCGCGCCCAGCCTCACCCCGCCCGACGGGCAGGACACAGTCGCCTACGGCGAAGGCGTCCTCGAGCGCTTCCGCAACCCCGGCATTCGCCACCGGTGCCTCCAGATCGCCATGGACGGCTCCCAGAAGCTCCCGCAGCGGCTCTTCGCCACCATCGCCGACCTCGCCGAAGCGCACGTCGACCTCGACCTCATCGCGCTCCCGCTCGCCGCCTGGACCCGCTTCTGCGCCGGACGCAGCGACGACGGCGCCGAACTGCCCCTCGACGACCCGCTCAAAGACGTGATCCGCCAGAGCCTCGCGGCCGCCGGGGGCAACCCCGCCGCGCGCATCGACGCTATCCTCGGGCTCCACCAGATCGTCCCCCCCACCGTCGCCGAGAACCACCAGCTGCGCCGGGCCGCCGCCAAATGGCTGCGCGAACTCGACCGGCACGGCGTCGCCACCACCCTGGAGCACCTGTGACCGACACCCGCACGCCCCGCATCGCCCTCGTGGGCGCCAACGGATACGGCCTGCACCACCGCCACAACCTCGAACCGCGCCGCCGCAGCGGCGAGCTCGACTTCGTGGCCCTGTGCGACACCGCCGAGATCTACGAGGACGACGAGATCCCGGTGGGCGACCTCCCGGTCTTCGACGACTACCGCGCCATGCTCGACGCCACCGACCCCGACGTCGTCATCATCGCCACCCCGCCCCCCACCCACCTGCCCATCGCCGGCGCGGCGATGCGCCACGGCGCCGACGTCTACCTCGAGAAGCCCCCCGTCGCCAGCCTCGCCGAATACGCCGAGCTCTACGACGTCATGACCGAGACCGGCCGCAACGTCCAGGTCGGCTTCCAGGCCCTCGGCTCCCACGCGTTCAACGCCCTCCGCGACGCCATCGAAGCCGGAGAACTCGGCGAGGTCGAAGCCGTCTCCGTCGCCGGCTCCTGGCAGCGCCCCGACTCCTACTACCGCCGCTCCCCGTGGGCCGGCAAGCGCGAAGCGAACGGCAACCTCATCGCCGACGGCGCCCTCGCCAACCCCTTCGCGCACGCCTCCCAGGAGGCCATCGCCCTCGCCGGGGACTGGCCGCTCGACGGCCCCATCGAACTCGAGCGCCTGCGCACCCGCGAGAACATCGAGGTCGACGACACCGCGGTCTGGCGCGCCACCAACAAGAACGGCGTCACGATCACCGTCGCCGTCACCCTCTGCGGCGACAAGAAGCTCGAAGGCGACGTCTACGTGCGCGGCACCAAGGGCGAGGCCTGGTTCGAGTACCCCACCGACCGGCTCCTCCTGCCCGGCGAGTCCGAGCCCAGGCAGTACGGCCGCACCGACCTCCTCGACAACCTCCTCGCCCACCGCAACAAGGGCGTCGGCCTCATCTCCGGGCTGCGCCGCGCCAAGACCTTCACCGGCGTCCTCGAGACCGTCCTCAACGACCCGATCCCGCGCCTGGTCGCCCCCGAGCACCTCGAACGCGTCGGCGACGACCCCGTCACCATCCTCAAGGGCGCGGACAAGGCCGTTGAAGCCGCCGCCAAGCAGGGCAAGCTCTTCAGCGAACTCGGCCTCCCCTGGGCCTAGGACCGCGAAAGGACGGCGCCGCGATGCTTCGCGGCGCCGTCCAGCTTCTTCGGGCTAACTCGCGCCCGCGCCGGCCGTGACGACGGACTTGACCGACGACGGCGTGGTCAGCGTGTAGGAGTAGGGGACGCCGGACACCGATCCGCTGGAGGCGGGGGTGCCGGTGTTCACCAGGTGGTTGTTGCGGGAGAGGATCCGGCCGGGGTCGGAGTCGCCCTCGCCGATGTGGACGGCGTCGTCCGCGTTCTCGAGGTAGTTCCCTTCGAAGAGGACGCCGGCGTTCATCGTGGTCGCGACGCAGTACGCGCCGATGTTGACGTAGTAGTTGTTGAAGACGTGCACCGTGGACCCGAACCGCACGCGCGGGGTGCGCTGGTTGGTGCCGTTGAACCAGTTGTGGTGGTAGGACACGCGGAGGTGGCCGATGTCCTGGCCGCCGTTGGAGTCCGAGTGGCCGAGGAGCATCGTCTTGTCGGTGCCGTTGAACCGGTTCCAGGACACCGTGATGTAGTCCGAGCCGCGCTTGATGTCGAGCGCGCCGTCGTAGCCGGTGCCGAAGGTGTTGTTGTCGAACCACAGGTTCGTGGAGGCGTCCTGGACGTTGATGGCGTCGTCGGACCAGTTGTTGAACCGCATGTTCTGCACGATGACGTTGCGGTCGGAGTCGAAGTTGAGCCCGCCGCCGGTGAAGGTCGCGCCGGAGTTGCCGATGATCGAGGTGTTCGATCCGACGTTGACCATGCCCGAGAGGGCGATGGTCCCGCTGACGCGGACGATCTTGGCCGAGTTGCTCGCGACGGCCGAGACGAACGCCGAGGCGGAGGTGACGGTGGTGGTCGGTCCTCCGGCGCCGCCGGTGGTGCCGCCGTTGAGGGAGGCGTAGCCGACGGGTCCGGACTGGGCCAGCGCCGGTGCCGGGTTGAAGACGCTGATCGACAGGCTCGTCAGCACCACGGCCACGACGAGCCCGAGGGCCCGCCTGGCGTGGAGGGTGATCGTCGACATTGACGATGTCCTTTCGTAGATGGGAAGGCACGGCGATCGATCCATAATATCGATGTGCCTCTATATATGACGGTAAGCCCCTATGGACAGCGGTTGCAAGACCTTGGCCTGAAATAGGGGCAAACGGGGCGCACGATGTGTCGACCACTCCGTCTGCCATCTGGCAACCGATGTTGTCCCAGGGACTGGCCCGCCGCTAGCGACGATTGCAGAAATTCGTTTGGTCGTGCTACAAACTCTGCATGGCTCTTTTCGACCTTCCCCTTGAACAGCTCCGCGAATACCGCCCCGACGTCCCCGAACCGGCCGACTTCGACGAGTTCTGGAAGACCACGCTCACCGACGCCGCCGCCCACGACCTCGACGTTCGGCTCGAGCCGTTCGCGACCGACCTGGTCACCCTGGAAGTGTTCGACGTGACCTTCGCCGGCTTCGGCGGCCACCCCATCAAGGCCTGGCTCGTCAAGCCCAAGGGCATCGAAGGCCCCCTCCCGTGCGTCGTCGAGTACATCGGCTACTCCGGCGGCCGCTCGATCCCGATCTCGCACACCACGATCCCCGCCGCGGGCTGGGCCCAGCTCGTCATGGACACCCGCGGCCAGGGCTTCGGCCACTGGCAGCCCGGCGACACCGGCGACCCCTACGGCACCACCGGCCCCACCAACAAGGGCTGGATGACCCAGGGCATCGAAGACCCCCAGCACTACTACTACCGGCGCGTCTTCACCGACGCCGTCCGCGCGGTCGACGTCGCGAAGGGCCTCGACGGGATCGACCCGAACCGGGTCGTCGTCGCCGGCGGCAGCCAGGGCGGCGGCATCGCCCAGGCCGTGGGCGGCCTCCGCGACGACCTCGCGGGCGCGATGATCGACGTGCCCTTCCTGACCTACTTCCGCCGCGCCACGACCATCACCGACGCCTTCCCCTACCGGGAGATCGGCGAGTTCCTCGCCGGGCAGCGCCTCAGCGAGGAGCGGGCGTTCGCGACCCTCGACTACTTCGACGGCGTCAACTTCGCCGCCCGCGGCACCGCCCCCGCGCTCTACTCCGTCGCCCTCATGGACGACGTCTGCCCGCCCTCGACCGTGTTCGCGGCCTACAACCGCTGGCAGGGCGAGAAGCAGATCACCGTGTGGCCCTGGAACGGCCACGAAGGCGGCGGCATCCTGCAGCGCGCCGAGCAGCTCAAGTTCCTCGCCGAACGCTAGGGGGACGCAGCGGGGGCGCGGCCGTTTCCGGCCGCGCCCCTTCGCTGTACGCCTTAAGACTCCCGGATCCTCAACCGCTCCAGAGCCTGCTCGTGGAGCAGCCCGTTCGTCGCCAGCGCCGTGCCGCCGTCGGGACCGGGACGGCCCCGCAGGTCGGTGAACGTCCCGCCGGCCTCCTCGACGATCAGCGCCAGCGGCGCCAGGTCCCACAGGGCCACTTCGGGTTCGGCCGCGATGTCCACCGCGCCCTCCGCGAGCAGGCAGTACGAGTAGAAGTCGCCGAAGCCGCGCTCGCGCCACGCCTCGTGCAGCAGCCCGAGCATCGCCCCCTGCCGGTCCACTTTCGACCAGCTCGTGATCGACGAGATGCTCACCGAGGCGTCGGAGAGCTTCGCGACCTTCGACACCTGGATCCGCTTGCCCGCGCGCTGGTCGCGCCCGGCGAACGCGCCCGCGCCCTTCATCGCCCACCAGCGGCGGCCGAGCGCAGGTGCGCTGACGACGCCGACGACGGGCTCGCCCCGGTCGAACAGGGCGATGAGCGTGGCCCAGACCGGCACGCCGCGAACGTAGTTGCGGGTGGCGTCGATCGGGTCGATGACCCACTTGCGGCCCGAGGCCCCGGGGTTGTCGCCGTACTCCTCGCCGAAGATGCCGTCGCGGGGGCGGGCGCGCCCGAGCGTCGAGCGCAGCACCTCCTCGATCGTGGTGTCGGCGTCGCTGACCTCGGTCATGTCCGGCTTGGAGGAGACCCGCAGGTCGGAGGAGCGGAACCGGCTGTTGCCGATCTGGGCGGCGCTGTCCGCGAGCAGGTGCGCGAGGCCGAGATCGTCGTTGTAGCTGGAGGTGGGCATGGGCACATCCTACTGAGCCCCTGGAGGAGGCCTCGACCAGCGAGGCAACGAACAGGTGAACGGCCTAGTTCTTGGTGTCGGCCTCGTGCAGGGAGGCGAGGACGCGGCGGAACGAGGCGAGCCGGCCGGCGCGCGGGTCGTCGGGGCCGATGGCGGCGTCGAGGGCGCAGTCGCCGATCTCGGGCGTGTGCGTGCAGCCGCGCGGGCAGTCCTCGGCGACCTCCTCGAGTTCGGGGAAGGCCTTGAGGATCGAGTCGGCGGTGACGTGCGCGAGCCCGAACGAGCGGACGCCGGGGGTGTCGATGACCCAGCCGCCGGCGGGCAGCTGGAACGACATGGTGCTGGTCGAGGTGTGCGAGCCCTTGCCGATCGCGCGGACCTCGCTGACGGCGCGACCGGCGCCTGGCACGAGCCGGTTGACGAGGGTGGACTTGCCGACGCCGGAGTGCCCGAAGAACACGTTCTCCTTGTCGCGCAGCAGTTCCACGAGTTCGTCGAGGGGCGCTTCGGGCTCGGTGGTGGTGATGGTGAGGTCGAGCTGCGAGTAGTAGGAGCGGACCTCGGCGACGAGTTCGGGCGCGAGGTCGTGCTTGGTCAGGCACAGCACGGGCGCGACCCCGGCGTCGTAGGCGGCGACGAGGCAGCGGTCGACGAAGCCGTACCGCAGTGGCGGGTCGACGAGGCTGGCGACGACCACGAGCTGGTCGACGTTGGCGACGACGACGCGCTCGTTGGCGTTCTCGTCGTCGGCGGAGCGGCGCAGTTCGCCGTGGCGCGGTTCGATCCTGACGATCCGGGCGAGGGTGCCGGGGTCGCCGGAGCGGTCGCCGACGAGCGCGGCGCGGTCGCCGACGACGATGGACTGCTTGCCGAGTTCACGGGCCTTCATGGCCGTGACGGTGACGCCGTCGACCAGGCAGGTGTAGCGGCCGCGGTCGACCGCGGTGACGAACCCCTCCTGCGCGTGCTCGTGCTTGGGCCGGATCTTGGTGCGCGGCCGGGAGCGGCGGGTCGGCCGCACCCTGACGTCGTCCTCGTCCCACTCGTCTTCCTCTTCGGCGTCCCAGTCCGGCTGCGGCACTAGGCGTCAGTCCCCTCGGTCGGTGCGGCGTTCCCGTGCCCACGCACGGCCTGCTCCCACACTTCGGCGAAGTCGGGCCAGGTCTTGGAGACGCAGGCGACGTCGTCGAGCACCAGGCCCGGGACGACGAGGCCGGCGACCGCGCCCGCGTGGGCCATGCGGTGGTCGGCGTAGGTCGCCCAGGTCCCGGTCGTGTGGCCGCCCGTGTTGACGCGGAAGCCGTCCTCGAACTCGTCGACGTCCGCGCCGATCTTGCGCAGCTCGGTGACGAGCGCCGAGACCCGGTCGGTCTCGTGGCCGCGGATGTGGGCGACGCCGCGGATGGCGAAGGGGCCGTTGTTGACGCCGAACAGCGCGGCGAGCGTCGGGGTGAGCTCGGCGGCGTCGGCGAGGTCGAGTTCGACCGGCAGCACGGAGGGCGAGCCGACGACGGTGAGGCCGCCGCGGCTCCATTCGACGCGGGAGCCGAGCTGGACGAGGAGGTCGCGGATCTTGTCCCCGGCCTGGGTGGTCTCGGTCGGCCAGCCTTCGATGGTGACCCGGCCGCCGACGGCGGCGGCCGCGATGAGGAACGGCGCGGCGTTCTGCAGGTCGGGTTCGATGACCCATTCGCGGCCCTGGAGTTCGCCGGGGGCGACGCGCCAGCGGTCGGGCTCCGAGTCGTCGACTTCGGCCCCGGCCTGGCGGAGCATGTGCACGACCATGTCGAGGTAGGGGCGGCTCGGGACGGGCTTGTCGCCGACGTGGCGCAGATCGAGGCCGTGCTTGAAGCGGGGGCCGGCCATGAGGAGCGCGGAGACGAGCTGCGAGGTCTTCGACGCGTCGACTTCGAGGACGCCGCCTTCGACCGAGCCGGTGGCCTCGACGGTGAACGGCAGGGCGAGGCGGCCGCCGTCCTCGATGGCGACACCGAGGTCGCGCAGGGCCTTGATGACGCCGTCGTTGGGGCGCTTGCGCGCGTGCGGGTCGCCGTCGAAGGCGACCGGGCCGTCGGCGAGCGCCGCGACCGGGGGCAGGAACCGCATCACGGTCCCGGCGAGGCCGCAGTCGACCTCGGTGCCGCCCCTGAACGTCCCCGGGGTGACGGTCCACAGCTCGTCGTCGCCGGTGTCGACCGCGACGCCGATGGACCGGAGCCCTTCGACCATGAGGAGCGTGTCGCGGGCGATGAGCGGGCGCCGGATCGTGGAGGGGCCGGAAGCGAGCGCGGCGAGGATGAGGGCGCGGGCCGTCATCGACTTCGAGCCGGGCACGCGGACGACCGCGTCCAGCTCGGCCTCGGCGTACGGAGTCTCCCAGCGGCGCTTCTTGGGGGCGGCGGTTGCGTTCACGCCAGCCATTCTAGAGGCCCGCGAGCTGCGCACCCGAAGGTCGGCGCACCGGGGTGGCGCGGCCGGGGCCGCCCTCGCCGGCCGCGCGGAAATTGAGGAGCCGGAGTGTCGGTGGCGGGGGTTACCGTGTGGGCATGTGCGGAAGGTACGCCAACAGCAAGTCGAGCCCGAGCATGGCCGCGCTCTTCGACGCCGAAGACCTCATCGCGGGGGCGTGGTCCCCGCTTTACAACATCGCGCCCACCACGCTCGCTCCGGTGGTCCGCCGCTCGAAGTCGAAGGACGAGCGCGTGGTCGAGCTGGCCCGGTGGGGGCTCGTCCCGCCTTGGGCGTCGGACCCGGGGATCGGTTCGCGGATGTTCAACGCCCGCATCGAGACCGTGTCGACCTCGCGCGCCTACAAGCGGCCGTTCGCGTCGCGGCGCGCGCTCGTCCCGGCCGACGGCTGGTACGAGTGGCGCAAGCTCCCCGGCGGCGGCAAGCAGCCCTACTTCTTCACCCGCCCCGGCGGCGTCGTCTTCGCGGGGCTCTGGGACACCTGGAACCGAGGCGATGTTCACCTCATGACCTTCACGGTCCTCACCTGCCCCGCCGTGGGGGAGGCGTTCGAGACCGTGCACGACCGGATGCCGTACGTCCTGCCGCCCGAGCGGTACGCGGCGTGGCTGGGGGAGGAGGCCGCAGGCGAAGGCGAACTGCTGGCCGGTCCCGCCGCCTCGCTCCCGGACGACATCGAGATCCGCAAGGTCGGCCGCGCGGTCGGCCGGGCCGACAACGAGGGCCCCGAACTGGTCGAACCCGTCGACGCCGACGAGGGCCCCGCGACCCTTCCCGGATTGTGAGCCCAATCACTTTCGGTGAAACGTATCTGTACCCCATGTCGGCGGTCTTTCGTGTACAAGCCGCCGCCGGCCATAGGGAATCACTTCCCGCGCCGAGCTGATCGACGCGTGGAGGGGCCGGCGGCGCAACGCCCCTGCAACCACAAGGCTCTGCATCCACAACGAACATGGGAGGCAGCAATGCGGCGAATCCGCCCCGACGAGGTGGCCCGAGCCCGGAGAGACCCCCGGCTGCTCGATGCCGCCGAGTACCGCAACGAGATCATCCGAGGCGCCTACCGGATGAGCGGCGACGCCTGGCTCCGCCAGGGCAACTGCGCCGACGCCGAGCCCGACGTCATGTACCCCGAGCCCCGCGAGCCCATCGACGAGGCCCTGGCCATGTGCGCGTCCTGCCCGGTCCGCACCCCTTGCCTGGTCCGGGCCCTCGAGGCCCGCGACCGCCACGGCGTCTGGGGGGCCACCGCGCCCCGCGAGCGCCGGGCGATGATCGAAGTCTGGAAGGACATCAACCCCCTGGCGGTCGGCGCCTAGCCGAGCCCGCCGAATCGAAAGCCGCGACCGCTGCAGCCCCAGCGAAGGTCGCGGCTTTTCGCCGTCCTGGGGGAGCGGGGGAGGTAGCCTCCCCGGACCGGCGACGGTGTCATGGTTCGCCGGCCCGGGGCAGGTACTGGGAGTTCACGCACCGGTCTCCCGGTGCGATCAGGACCCTTCCGGGTCCACACACGATAACGACTCCGCCCACCGAAAGTTACCGTTTCGATCCATTAAGTAATGATTTCAGGTCATATTCCGAATTTAGTACGCTTTGCCCTAAATAACGGCTATGCGGTTACGCCGATCGGGTGGTGTGGCGGATACGACTACGGGGGTTTCGCGGACGGCGGAATGAAGCCGCGCCCGGTGCTGTTGTTCGGGACGAGTCTCCCGCCGAGGCGCGCCGGCCACCCGCCGCGCGAGTCGCGGCGAAGGGCTCACGGGCCACGAAGTCTGTCTAAGCAAGGAGCCCAAACGCATGACCACCACCCTCCGCGGACGCGAACACGAGCGCCTGACCGCCCTGTTGAGCGGCCCCGAATGGTCTCCTTCGCCCAACGGCGCCACCCGCGTCGGCGGCGTCACGACCGCCGGTATTTCCTCCGCCCCCGCCCAGACCCCTGCCGTAGGCTCGGAACTGGTCGGCTACGAGAGGGAGACGGTGACCGAGGCAGGCAGCGAGAACACCCAGGAGCGGCGCGAGCGGTTCGAGCGCGACGCGATGCCCCTGATCGACCAGCTGTACGGCGCCGCCCTGCGCATGACGCGCAACCCCGCCGACGCCGAGGACCTGGTCCAGGAGACGTTCCTCAAGGCCTACTCGAAGTTCCACCAGTTCCGCGAGGGCACCAACCTCAAGGCGTGGCTGTACCGGATCCTCACCAACACGTACATCAACTCGTACCGCAAGAAGAAGCGCCAGCCGCTGACCTCGCCCACCGACGAGATCACGGACTGGCAGCTCGCGGACGCCGAGTCGCACTCCGCCTCCGGGCTGCGCTCGGCCGAGACCGAGGCGCTGGACCACCTGCCGGACTCGGACGTCAAGGACGCCCTGCAGCAGCTCGGCGAGGACTTCCGCCTGACGGTCTACCTCGCCGACGTCGAAGGGTTCTCCTACAAGGAGATCGCCGACATCATGGGCACCCCGATCGGCACCGTCATGTCCCGACTGCACCGGGGCCGGCGGCAGCTGCGCCAGCTGTTGAGCTCGTACGCCGCGGACCGCGGCCTTTCGCCCGCACGGGAGGTACAGCAGTGACCGCCGAACCGGAGAAGCCCAAACTCGACTGTCGAGAGGTCCTTGAAGAGGTCTACCTCTACCTCGACGACGAGTGCTCCGACCGCCGCCGCGGCGTGATCCGCGACCATCTCGAAGAGTGCACGCCCTGCCTCTCCGAGTACGGCATCGAGCAGGAGGTGCGCACCATCGTGCACCGCTGCTGCAGCCAGGAGAAGGCGCCCGACGAGGTGAAGGCGCGCCTGCGCCAGAAGCTCAGCGCCATCGAGCAGGTCAGTGAGATCTTCAGCGAAGTCGCCGAGCGCGAGCGCTGAGGCCGGCCGCTCCCTTTCACGCCGATCGGGCCCGACGGTGGCCCCGGGCCCGACTGCGCTCTGCAACGACTCCTGCGACGACGGCGCTTGTTAACCCCGCCTCAGTCGACGTTCATTCCATGTGCGGTGCGCGCTGCCTGCCGCGGAAATCCGGGAACCGCGTCCAGCAGCGCCGACCGCGTTCAGGAATCCGACTCCTCGGCGGCGTTGGCCCGGATCATGCCGATCGAGATCTGCACCGACGCTTCACGCAGGTCGTCCTCGGAGTCGTCCACGCGCGGATAGGTGATCCAGTTGCTGTAGAGGGTCGTGATCGCGTCCCACGCCCGCAGGCGGTGGATGAGCGGCGCGTCCGACTCGACGAGCAGCGCGTGCAGGCGCCGCTGCCGCAGCCTGAAGACCGACATGCGGTCGAGGCGCGTGAGCGCGGCCTGATTGTTCTGCATGAACCTGAGCACCGGCTGGTGCGCGCGGATGACCTCCGCGTAGCGGCGCAGGAGTTCGGTGCGGGTCTCCAGCCCCCGCGGCTGGGTGTCGCCCCAGTCGCAGATGCGGTCCAAGTCCTCCGCGTAGGAGTCGAAGAAGCTGGCCGCGATGTCTTCCTTCGTCTTGAAGTGGTAGTACAGGGCGGCCTTGGTGACGCCGAGCTGCTCGGCGATCTCCCGTAGAGAGGTGTGCTCGTAGCCGTGCTCGCTGAAGAGCGCGATCGCGGTCTGCTGGATCCGCTCTCGGGTGCTCGGCTGTTGCTGCTCGCGCGCTTCGCGCGGCGCTTCGGTCATGTGGGCAATTCTCGTTCTGCGCCGGGTGTCCAGTGCGATCTGCGGGGCAGTCGCGGCCTCGGCCGCCTGCCCCGCCACGCGCTAGCTGTTCGGGCGCTTCCCGTGGTTGGCGGACTTCTTCTTACGCGACTTGCGCTTGCGGGCTGCTTTCGCCACGGCTTCCTCCTAGTTCGGTCGGGAATTCAGGGGTCAACCTTACCGGCAGCTGCGCGGCTGCACGGAGGGCAGTGGACACACTTCATTGACGAGCGACCCGAGTCGTAGCAGGGTTGGAGGAGCGGACACGGCGCCACGGGAAGGCCCGAGTGCGGTGGACGCGCGTGGTGCCGGTCGACTACGCTTCATTAAAAAGGTTTGTTTAATATTTTAGCGGTACCCGTTTCACAAGGAGCGTCAAGTGAACCAGCCCCAGGTCGGCGCCACCGACAACGCCACCGAGCCCGGAAAGGGCATGGCCGCCGACATCGCCGAGCAGCCCGACGTCTACGCCGACGTGCTCGACCACGGCGCCGGCGAGATCGCCCGCATCGCCGCGGTCATCGCCGAGCGGCGCCCCCGCTCGGTGGTCTTCACCGCCCGGGGCACCTCCGACCACGCCGCCCTCTACGCGGCCTACCTCACGGAGATCCGCCTCGGCCTGCCCGCGAGCCTCGCCAGCCCCTCCGTCGTCACCGTCTACGACGCCCGCCCCGACTGGTCCGACTCCCTCGTCATCGCCGTCTCCCAGTCCGGCGGCTCGCCCGACCTCGCCCAGGTCGTCGCCGCCGCCCGCGCCTCCGGCGCCCTGACCCTCGCCGTCACCAACAACCCCGACTCCCGCCTCGCCGGCGAAGCCGAACTCCACCTCGACGTCCGCGCCGGCCACGAGCGCGCCGTCGCGGCCACCAAGACCTACACGGCCGAACTGCTCACCCTCCTGCTCCTCATCGAAGGCATCCGCACCGGCACCGGCCGCCTCGACGCCGCCGAGGCCACTGCCATCGGCAAGCTCCCCGAACTCGCCCGCGGCGTCCTCGCCAACCCCGGCGCCGCCGAACTCGCCGGCCGCTACCGCTTCGCCTCCCGGTTCGTCACCACCGGCCGCGGCTACGCCTACCCGACCGCCCGCGAGACCGCGCTCAAGCTCATGGAGACCTCCTACCTCCCCTCGCTCGCGTTCTCCGGCGCCGACCTCCTCCACGGGCCGCTCGCCATGACCGACCCCGGCGTGCCCGTGCTCGCCGTCGTCGGCTCCGGCCCCGGCGGCCATGCAATGTGGAACGTCCTCACCCAACTCGGCAAACAGCGCGCGGACGTGGTCGTCGTCGGCGCCGCCGACGTCCCGGGACAAACCGCCCGACTCGCCACCCCGGCCGTCGACGAGCGCATCGCCGCACTCCTCGATATCCTTCCGCTGCAACAACTCGCGCTCCATCTGGCGATCGAGCGCGGCGAGAACCCGGACGCCCCGCGAGGTCTCAAGAAGGTCACAGAGACGGTGTGACCCCAGCTCGGCGGGCATGGTCGAAGCGGGTGTTCACCTTCGGTTCACCGAAATGTTCACCCGTTTCCCTACACTCTGAGTCATGCAGGCACCACCAGCCGCGCCGACCGGCACCACTGAAATCGTCTGGCACGAACGGCGATACCGGGCGCGAGCGATCGCGGGCGGCGCCGCATTCGAGATCTATTCGGACACTCGCGAAGACGGATTCCACCCCAGCGGCAACGCGTTCCACCGGTATGTGCATGCCTCCGAGGTGACCAGCCCCGGCGGCGAACTCCTCCTCGCCGGCGTCGCGCCGCTCGCCATCCCGGTGATGCCGGGCGTCGACGCCGCCACCGTCCACCGCTACAGCCAGAACCCGCGCATCGGCCCCGCCGAACGCGCGCTCGTCACCGCGGTGCGCGCCACCGCGTTCGTCACCGCCGGCACCCGCATGGTGAAGCCGCTCAGCCGCCACCAGGTGACCCGGCAGCTCACCTCCGCGCCGGTCGTCTCCGGCGTGTGCTTCCGCGAATTCGACGTCGCCCACCTGCGCACACCCCACGACCGGGTCGTCCTCTCCGGCGACCCCGACGACGCCCGCGACACCGCGTTCGCCCTGCGCTGGAAGGCGATCAGCCCCGGCGACTACCAGAGCACCGAGGCCGCCAACTTCCCCGGACTCGTCAGCGTGCCCGGGCGGGAACGGCGCGGCTCGATGATCCTCGGCACCGGATTCCTCCCCAGCGGCACGCACCTCATCCCCGAGTTCGCGACCGCCGGCTTCGCGGACCTGCCCCTGACGGCGCGGGCCGAGATCCTGGCGTACACGCCCGACGGCGCGGAGATCTCGCTCTTCCAGTACCAGCCGCAGACGAACGTCTGGGACCGCATGGCCGGCGCCCGCCACCGCGACCTCGTCAACCGCATCCCCGGCCTCGAGACCGGACGCGCGCTCTTCCGCACCGACCCGTCCGTCCACGCTGGACTCATCGGTGAGCACGAGGGCGAACGCGTCCCCGTCACCGCCGACCCCGGCCACGGCTTCAGCGTCTACGCGCGCGGCGCTACGAGCCGCAGCCCGGTGACCCGCCCGCAGCGGTTCCACACGCGGGCGCGCTGGCGCGACATCGAGGTGCTCGCGCTCGGCCGCAACGAGGACTGGGTGCGGGTGCGGCTCAGCCAGCCCGACCTCGAGGCGATCATGGCCACCGACGCGACCTGTGTCGAGCGCGGCGTCTATGAATGCTGGGCCCCGCTCGCCGAACTCGAGAACCCGCGCATGGTCGTGACCGACTACCCCAATCCCGACCAACCCGGCCTCGCCTGACCTGGCCACTGCCGCTCGCCTTGAGCGGCCTCGACCGGGCTTGCTGCGGCGGCCTGCCGTGGCGCCTCACGGGGCTTGTTCGCGAACACCGAGGCCACCGGCGACGGCCTGGCGTCCAGTTCGTCGAGGACTGGCTCGTGCCCTGCGTCGCGCGACGGCGAAGCCGGCTTCGGCGGGCCGCTACCTGACCGCTCGCTGCCGCGGGCCGGGTTGCGCCGGCCGACCTTGCTCCACCGGAGCCGCCGCTGCGCCCTCCCGGGGGCCCCTCCCCCCGCCCCCACCCCGCCCACCCCTCGATATCGGATGCGGTGCGCACCGCATTTACGGACGTGTCGTGTTGTGGCGCTGCGCAGGCGGCGCTCGGGGGTTGTTCAGGCGGTGCCTCCTTTCTTGTGTGGGCGGTGTGGTTCGATCCAGGTCGGCGGGGTCGTCGGGGCGGGGCTCGGGCTCGGTTCGCGGTCAGGAGCGGTCTCCTCTCGATAGGCGCCAGCGGTCGTCGATGCGGTCGACCCAGCCGGTGCGGAGGAGTCGGTCCAGGGTCTCGGCTGCGACCTCGGTGGGGACGCCGGCGGCGGCCGCGAGGCGGGTCGTTTCGACGACGTAACCCCGCGGCAGGGACTCGACCAGGCGCGCCTCGACTTCCGTCAGGCGGTCGAAGGGGCGCCGCTGCGGGGGCGGGGGAGCGGCCAGCGGACCGCCGATGCCGGTGAGGTCCTCGATCACCTCTTCGGCCCGGGTCACCAGGCGCGCTTCCCATGGCTCCCTTGCCAGCTGGTGGACCCCGACCGACATCGACGAGGTCACCGGTCCCGGGGTGAACATCAGGACTCGGCCGAGTTCGGCCGCGTACCGGCCCGTGTTGCGCGCCCCTGAGCGGTGGGCGGCCTCGATGACCACCGTGCCCGCGGTCAGCGCCGCGATCACCCGGTTCCGGGTCAGGAAGCGGTGCTTCATGACCGTGGTCCCCGGCGGCCACTCGCTGATGATGAGGCCCTTCTCGGCGATCAGGTTGAACATCGAGTGGTTGCCCTTCGGATACGGCAGTTCCACCCCGCAGGCCAGCACCGACACCGTCGAACCGCCCCGAGCCAATGCACCGAGGTGCGCGGCCCTGTCGATGCCGAAGGCGCCCCCCGACACGATCGTCCAACCCGCGTCGGTCAGGTCCGCTGCGAGATCGTCGGCGAGGTGCTGCCCGTATTCGGTCGCGGCCCTTGCACCGACGATCGCGACCGAGCGGCGGCACAGGTGCGCCAGATCCTGCTCGCCCCGGACCCAGAGGCAGCGCGGCGGCCGTACATGCGGCTCGTCGGCATCGCACACGAGCATCAGGTCGCGGAGCTGGTCGGGCCAATCGGGATCGCCGGGCATCAGGACCCTGGCACCGCATGCCCTTGTCGCGGAGGCGATGTCGGCGGCTCGAACGGCCGGATCGTGGGTGCACGAGACCATCGCGCTCGTGATGCGCCGCAACCGGTCGGGAACGTCGCCCTCCCAGAGGCGCTTGACCACTTCGATCGGGTCGACCTCGTCCAGCAGGTCGTCGAGTTCCGCGTCTCCGGGTTCGATCATCGATGACAGGAGCATGAGGGCGAGGCGGGGATCGTCGGGCAGATTCGTCACGGTGCCTCCTCGGTGTGAGTCGGTGAGTCGGTGGGTCTGGGTCGGGTTGTGCGGCGTGGGGTGCGGGTCGGGGTGCTCAGCTCAGCGTGTAGCCGATTCGCAGTTCGCTGGCGATCGTTATGTCCTCGGCCGTGGGGCGTTCGTGTTCTTTCAAGTCCGCGATCGTCCACGCGAGCTTCAGGATTCGGTCGTAGCCGCGCGCCGTGATCCGCTCCTTCGTCAGCAGGTCGTCGACGCACTTCCTCACCGGTGCGGGGAGCCGCCAGCGGTCGGACCGCAGGGCCGGCCCGGGCACCTCGCTGTTGCACTGCCAGGGCTCGCCCCCTTCGGACCATCGCGCCGCGGCCGCTTCCCGAGCCCTCGCCACCCGTTTCGCGACCTGCTCCGACGGCTCGGCCTCCGACTGCTCGGCCAGGATCGCCGAGGGCGGCACCGCGGGCAGGTCCACTCGCAGGTCGATCCGGTCCATCAGCGGCCGCGAGATCCTGGGCAGGTAGCCGCGCTTCACCTGCGGGGCGCAGGTGCAGTCGTACGGCTTGTTCGGCGCGCACGGACATGGGTTCGCGGCGAGGACCAGGATCACCTTGGCCGGGTAGCAGATCGAGGTGTTCGCCCTTCTGATGCGCACCTCACCGCACTCGAGCGGTTGGCGGAGCGAGTCCAGGACCGACCGCTTCCACTCAGGGGCTTCGTCGATGAAGAGCACCCCTCGGTGGGCGAGGGCCAGTGCACCCGGGCCTACGAAGCCGTTCCCGCCGCCCACCAAGGCCTGCATGGTGATCGAATGGTGCGGAGCCTCGAAGGGCGCGTGGCGCATGAGGGTCGCCGCGCCTCCCGAGATGCGGCCCCGCAGCGAATGCAGCGAGGTGACCTCGACCGCCTCGGCGTCGGACAGCGGCGGCAGGATCGAGGGCAGCCGCTCGGCGAGCATCGTCTTGCCCGCGCCCGGCGGACCGACCATCAGCATGTGGTGGCCTCCCGCCGCCGCGATCTCCAGGGCGCGCCGGGCCTTCGACTGGCCGCTGACGTCGGCGAGGTCGGGCAATGGCGGCGGCGCGTCAGGCGGCGTTCGCATAACGGGGTCGAGGGTCGTCTGCCCGAACAGCCACGCCACGAGGGTCGCGAGATCGGGCGGGGCGTAGACCGCCAGCCCGTCGACCAAGGCCGCCTCGGCGGCGTTCGCCGGAGCGACGATCGCCGTGCGCAGCCCCGACTTCCGGGCCTCGATCAGGGCCGGGAGCGTGCCGGGCACCGCCCGCAGGCTGCCGTCGAGGCCGAGTTCCGCCAGGAGGACCGTGTCGTTGAGCTGCTCGATCGGCAGGGTGTCGTCCGCGCACATGATCGTGAGCGCCAGCGCGAGGTCAGCCGCCGAACCGGTGGTGGGGATCGATGCCGGGCCGAAATTGACCGACACCGATTTGTCAGGGAAGCGCAGGGCCGAGTTCGCCATCGCCGAGCGGACCCGCGTCTGCGCCTGGTTGACGACGCTGTCGGGCAGGCCCGACATGCGTACCGTGTCCGCGCCCTTCGCTGACGATTTGAAGACCGAGGCCTCGACGGTGACGGCGACGGCGGTCGCCCCGATCATGCAGACGGTGTTCGTGCGCGCGTAACCCATGGCGGTTCCCTTGGCGGTGTTCGAGAGCGAGGCGCCGGCGGCCGGCCACCGTCAGGGCGAGGCGGTCGATCCGCCAGGGCTGATCGGTGCGGCAGTGGCGTTTGAGCCAGGCGCGGGCGAGGAGTTCGATGCGGTGGAGCTTCTCGCCGTCGACCGCCCCGAGCGGACCGCCGAACCGGTCGGAGCGGCGGGTCTTGACTTCGCAGAAGACGACGGTGTCGGCCGAGCGTGCTATGAGGTCGAGTTCGCCGAGGCGGTGGCGCCAGTTGCGGGCGAGTATCTGCATCCGGTCGCGTTGGAGGTGGGCGGCGGCGAGTTGCTCGCCGAGCCGGCCGAGCTGGTGCGGGGTGAGCCTTCGCAGGTTCACGGCGGGCTCGGGTGGTGGCGGTTGCGGCGGCGCGGCGGCGGTCTGCTCCGTCATCGTCCGGCCTCCGGTCGGCCGGGGCGGGGGAGCAGGCGGACCTTGCCCGTGCCGAAGAGCAGCATCGGGTCGAGGTAGAGCGGGCCGCGTTTGAGCCCGAGATGGAGGCATATCTGGCCGGGGCAGGAGTCGTGGCCGGGCAGGAGGTGTCCGATCGTCTGGCCGGCGGTGACGGTGTCGCCGGCGGCGACCAGGGGTTCGACCGGTTCGTAGGTGGTACGGAGGCCGTTGGCGTGGACGATGCTGACCACGCCACGGCCGGCGAGGTCGCCGGCGAAGAGCACGGTGCCCGCGCCCGCTGCGGTGACGGGGAGGTCGGTGCTCGCGGCGAGGTCGACGCCGCGGTGGCCGGACCGCCAGGGCTCGGGCGGCGGGTCGAAGCGGGTGAGGGGGTCGAGACCGCCGACCGGTGAGCGCCAGGGGCCGGTGGCGGGTCCGTGCGGGGCGGTGGGCTGCTCGGCCCTGGCGAGGGTGGGGGTGACGATGGCCGCTGCGGCCAGGAGTGATGCGGTTATGAGACTGATGATCATCGCGTTGTGTAGTTGTCGCATGACTCAATGCTGGCGCGGTTGCCAGGTATCGGCAACAAATAGTTTTTCGCCTGTGGATAACTTTCTTCGAGTGGTTCCGGGCCGGCCGTCCGGTTCGGTGCGCGGCGAGGTCGGTGGGTGGTTCCGGGGGCGGCCGGGCGGGCCGGCGTCCATTGCGTCTGTCACTGCGGTCCACCGCGTTCGTAGTGTCCACGGGGGTCTGAGTACACTGATCGGAGCGGTAAGGCGCACTGTGCGCCGAGCCGACTTCGCGCGCTCGCCGCGGCCCGACCTCCATCGCACGCCCTTCAGGGGCGCACTGCGGCGGAATGCGGTCCGGCCCTAGCGATCTCCCAGGTCCGGGACTTCCCGGTTGCAGATCGCCGGAGGCGAGCGCCAGGCGCGGGACGCCCGGACTTCGGGCGGCCTCCGCGAATGAACCAGGGAACGAAAGGAATACAACCGTGTCGGTTGTCACTATGCGTCAGCTCCTCGAGAGCGGCGTGCACTTCGGTCACCAGACCCGTCGCTGGAACCCGAAGATGAAGCGGTTCATCCTCACCGACCGCAACGGCATCTACGTCATCGACCTGCGCCAGACGGTCGACTACGCGGCCAAGGCCCACGACTTCGTCAAGAACGTCGTCGCCGAGGGCGGCGAGGTCCTGTTCGTGGGCACCAAGAAGCAGGCCCAGGAAGCCGTGGCCGAGCAGGCCCAGCGCGTCGGGATGCCCTTCGTGAACCACCGCTGGCTCGGCGGCATGCTCACCAACTTCCAGACCATCCAGAAGCGCCTCATGCGCCTCAAGGAACTCGAGATCATCGAGGCCAACGGTGCGGCCAACCGCACCAAGAAGGAAATGCTCCAGCTCATGCGCGAGAAGGACAAGCTCGAGCGCACGCTCGGCGGCCTCCGCGACATGGAGAAGACCCCGGCCGCGATCTGGATCGTGGACACCAAGAAGGAGCACATCGCCGTCGACGAGGCCCGCAAGCTCGGCATCCCCGTCGTCGCGATCCTCGACACCAACTGCGACCCGGACGAGGTCGACTTCCCGATCCCGGGCAACGACGACGCCATCCGCTCCGTCGCCCTCCTGACCAAGATCATCGCCGACGGCGCCGCCGAAGGCCTGCTGGCCCGCTCCGGCGGCCAGGTCGAGAAGGGCGAGGGCGAGCCGCTCGCCGACTGGGAGAAGGACCTCCTCTCCGCAGAGAACACCGAAGACTCCGTGAAGGTCGTCGAGCCGTCCGGCGAGAAGACCGTCGAAGACGAGAAGTAAGAAGGGGAGCAATGGCCAACTTCACGATGGCTGACGTCAAGAAGCTCCGGGAAGCCACCGGCTCCGGGATGATGGACGTCAAGAAGGCCCTCGAAGCGGCTGACGGCGACTACGACGCGGCCCTCGAGGCCCTGCGCATCAAGGGCGCCAAGGACGTCGGCAAGCGCGCCGAGCGCACCACCGCCCAGGGCCTGGTCGCGCAGTCCGGCAACACGCTGCTCGAGCTGCTGTGCGAGACCGACTTCGTCGCCAAGAACGGCGCGTTCATCGAACTCGCCCAGACGCTGGTCGAGCTGGCCGACGAGGTCCGCCCCGCGGACGCCGAGGCGTTCGCCAAGGCCGAGTTCAACGGCAAGGCCGTCGCCGAGGTCATCGCCGAGGAGTCGGTGAAGCTGGGCGAGAAGCTCGCCCTCGGCCGCGTCGGCTCGCTCCAGGGCGACGTCGCGGTCTACATGCACCGCAAGGCCGCGGACCTCCCGCCGGCCGTCGGCATCATCGTCGAGTACACCGGCGACGCCGAGGCCGCCCGCCAGGTCGGCATGCAGGCCGCCGCGATGCGTCCGAAGTACCTCACCCGCGACGAGGTCCCCGCGGACATCATCGAGGGCGAGAAGCGCGTCGCGCTCGAGACGGCCAAGGAAGAGGGCAAGCCCGAGCGCGCCTGGGACAAGATCGTGGAAGGCAAGGTCAACGCCTACTACCGCGACTTCGCCCTGCTCGAGCAGAACTCGGTCCTCGACAACAAGAAGACCGTCTCCCAGGTGCTCGCCGAGGCGGGCACCGAGGTCACCGGCTTCATCCGCTTCGAAGTCGGCCAGGAGTAGCGAGCGGTCCGCACGCGCGGACTACACTGGCTCCAGCCGTAAGCCTTCTCAGCGAAGCTTGCGACTGTGAATTCGCATGGAAGGGGCGGCGGCGCAGGCCGCCGCCCCGTTCCATGCCCGGGAACAGGAGCGCCCCGAACGCAGCACCGGAGTGGGCCGGGACGGGCGCGGGCAGTACGGTCAACGGCAGCGCAGCCACCGAGGGACACGTCAGAGCAGGGGAGTGCCATGAGTCAAGACCAGTACCGCCGGGTCGTGCTGAAACTGTCGGGTGAGGCCTTCGGCGGCGGCGCCGTCGGCGTCGACCCCGATGTCGTGCAAGCGGTCGCGCGCCAGATCGCGGCGGGCGTCGCCGCGGGCGTCCAGGTCGCCATCGTCGTCGGCGGCGGCAACTTCTTCCGCGGGGCCGAACTCCAGCGCCGCGGCATGGACCGCGCGCGCGCCGACTACATGGGCATGCTCGGCACCGTCATGAACTGCCTCGCCCTCCAGGACTTCCTGGAGAAGGAGGGCGTCGACACGCGCGTCCAGACCGCCATCGCCATGGCCCAGGTCGCCGAGGCCTACCTGCCCCTGCGGGCGATCCGGCACCTCGAGAAGGGCCGCGTCGTCATCTTCGGCGCCGGCGCCGGCATGCCCTACTTCTCCACCGACACCGTGGCCGCGCAGCGCGCCCTCGAGATCGGCGCGCAGGTCGTGCTCGTCTCCAAGAACGGCGTCGACGCGGTCTACACCGCCGACCCGCGCACCGACCCCAACGCGCAGCGCCTCGACGACATCACCTTCGACGAGGCCCTGAAGCGCGAGCTCATGGTCGTCGACCAGGCCGCCTTCAGCCTCTGCAAGGACAACAGCCTGCCGATGCTCGTCTTCGGCGCCGACGACGACGGCAACCTCCGCCGCGCCATCGTCGGCGAGCAGCTCGGCACCCTCATCCACGCCGCCGACGACTGACCTCGCGGACGCCGCCCACGAAACCGGCCGCGTCCATCGACATCCACGCCACCGAGCCACGCCGCCGGGACGGTACGGTCAGAAGTGCTGTCAGGCCGCGAGAGATTGTGAGAAAAGCCGTGATTGACGACGCCCTCCTCGAAGCCGAGGAGAAGATGGAGCGGGCCATCGAGCACGCCAAGGAGGAATTCGCCGCCATCCGCACCGGGCGCGCCTCCTCCGCCATGTTCAACCGGATCACCGTCGACTACTACGGTGCGCCCACCCCCATCCCGCAGGTCGCCTCCATCGCGATCCCCGAGCCGCGCATGGTCATCGTCAAGCCCTTCGACGCCTCCCAGATGAAGGACATCGAGGACGCGATCCGCAACTCGAACCTCGGCGTCAACCCCTCCAACGAGGGCACCCAGCTGCGCCTCAACCTGCCTCCCATGACCGAGGAGCGCCGCCGCGAGATGATCAAGGTGGTCAAGACCAAGGGCGAGGACGCCAAGATCGCCATCCGCAACGTCCGCCGCAAGGCCAAGGACGAGATCGGCAAGGCCGTCAAGGACGGCGAGGTCTCCGAGGACGAGGGCCGCTCCGGGGAGAAGGAGCTCGACGACCTCACCGGCCGCTTCGTCGGCCACGTGGACGAGCTCATGGGCTCCAAAGAGTCTGAGCTGCTCGAGATCTGATGAGCGCCCTTCCCGACGGTCCGCCCGGCCGTCGCCCGCACCCGTCGCCGGACGGGCGAGGGCCCGGCGCCGCCGAGACCGACCACGACGACCGCAAGCCCAAGGCCGGCCGCAACCTGCCCGTCGCCATCGGCGCCGGGCTCGGCATGGCCGCGGTCGTCCTGGCCTCCCTCCTGATCTGGCCCGCCGCGTTCCTCGGCGTCGCCGTCATCGCCGTCGGCGTCGCCTGCTGGGAGACCGGCATCGCGATGCGCAAGGGCGGCAGGAACGTCCCGGTGTTCCCGCTGGCCGCCGCCGGCGCGCTCATCGTGGTCCTCGCCTGGTTCGGCGGCGCCACCGGCCTGCTGCTCGGCACCGCCGTCGGCGTCGCCGCCCTGTTCGTGTGGCGGCTCTCCGAAGGCGCCACCGGCTACCGCACCGACACCGCCGCGGCCGCGCTCCTGCTCGTCCAGGTCCCGTTCCTGGCCGGGTTCATCATGCTGCTGGCGACCGCCGAGAACGACTCGGCGCGCTGGATCGACGGCGCCGCCGCGCAGGTCATCATCGCGCTGTTCACGGTCGTCTGCTCCGACACCGGCGGCTACACCGCCGGGGTCCTCATCGGCCGCCACCAGATGACGCCGCGGATCAGCCCCAAGAAGTCCTGGGAAGGCCTCGGCGGGTCGGTCGTGGCCGCCGCCATAGGCGGTTCGGTCACCCTGTGGCTGTTCTTCGACGTGCCCTTCCCCATGGGCGTGGCGTTCGGCGTGTGCGTCGCCCTGGCCGCTACGTTGGGGGACTTGTCGGTCTCGCTGCTGAAGCGGGACCTCGGCATCAAGGACATGAGCAATCTCATTCCCGGCCACGGCGGGGTCATGGACCGGCTCGACTCGATCCTCATGGTCGCACCCGTGGCTTACGTGTGGTTCCGCTACCTGCTCGGGTGATGTGTCCTGATTGGTGTAACCGGTGAAGGAGGGCCCGGGGTGAATTCCATGATCCGGGGTTGGCGGGTTCCGGTCCTGTCATGCGAGACTAGGTCGTGACATGTCTGTAGCACTCACGTTGACCGAACCGCGCCCCCGCAAGGCCGCGCCGCGACACCTCGCCGACCTCGACCTGGCCGGGTGCCAGTCCGTTCTCTCCGAGATCGGGCAGCCCGCCTTCCGCGCCAAGCAGCTGCGCCAGCAGTACTTCGGCCGCCACGTCGGCGACGCGTCCCTCATGACCGACCTCCCCGCCGCCGCGCGCGAGGCCATCGGCGAGGCGCTGCTCCCGCGGCTCCTCGACCCGGTGCGCGTCGACTCGTGCGACGACGGCAAGACCGTGAAGGCCGTGTGGCGCCTCTACGACGGCGCGCTCGTCGAGAGCGTCATCATGGCCTACCCCGACCGGGTGACCGCGTGCGTGTCCTCCCAGGCCGGGTGCGGCATGGCCTGCCCGTTCTGCGCCACCGGCCAGGCCGGGCTGACCCGCAACCTCACCACCGCCGAGATCGTCGACCAGGTGGTCGCGGCCGCGCGGATCGCCGAGGAGCGCGGGCTGGGGCGGCTGTCGAACCTCGTGTTCATGGGCATGGGCGAACCGCTCGCGAACTGGGCCCGGCTCAAGAGCGCCCTGCACCTCATCACCGGCCCCGTGCCGGACGGGATCGGCATGTCGGCGCGGAACATCACCGTCTCCACGGTCGGCCTGGTGCCCACCATCAAGAAGCTCGCGGAGGAGGGCCTGCCGGTGACGCTGGCGGTCTCGCTCCACGCCCCCGACGACGAGCTCCGCGACGAGCTCGTCCCCATCAACACCCGCTGGAAGGTCGCCGAAGTGCTCGACGCGGCCTGGGAGTACGCTCGGGTGACTAAACGTCGTGTTTCGATCGAGTACGCGATGATCAGGGACGTCAACGACCAGCCGTGGCGGGCGGACCTCCTCGGGAAGCTGCTCGCGGGCAAGCTCGTGCACGTCAACCTGATTCCATTGAACCCGACTCCGGGAAGCCGCTGGGACGCCAGTCCCAAGCCGGTCGAAGCGGAGTTCGTACGGCGGCTGCGAGCCGCGGGTGTGTCCACGACGGTGCGCGATACGCGCGGCCAAGAGATCGACGGCGCCTGCGGGCAGCTGGCCGCTTCGGTCCGGGAGGCCGGCACGCCCGGCCGCGCCGGCGCGAAGCCGCTCGGCGCCACCGGCGCCGAGGATTAGGCGGAGAAGGGTGGCTTGGTAGTGGCGAGTCATGGTGACCGGTTCCGGCGCCGGGCGTTGAGCCGGGGCTACAAGGTCGACGAGGTCGACGCGTTCCTGGACCGCGTCGAGGCGACCCTCGCCGGGGAGCCGGTGGGCAGCCCCGTGTCGGCCGACGAGGTCGACGACGTCGTCTTCAGGGTCCGCTTCGGCGGCTACGACGAGTGGCAGGTGGACGTCTACCTCGACCGGGTCGCGCGCCAGCTCGCCGAGCTCGAGGAGCGCGGCGTCCTCGGCACCGCCCCCGCCCCCGACTACGGGAAGGCCGAGGTCGGCGCCGCCCCCGCCCCGCCGATGCAGGCGGCCCCCGGCTCCAGGCGCGCCCCCGAACCGCAGGCCACCCAGGTCATTCCCGCTGCGACGCAAGCGATCCCCGCGCACGAGATGATGGCCGCCCGCGAGATGGCCCCACCGCCCCCCGCCCCCGAACCGGTCGGCCGCGGCCGCGGCGGTCGCGCCGCCGCCCCCGCCCCCCAGGACAACGAGGGCTTCGGCGACCTGCGCGGCGGCGACGACGAGGGCTTCGGCTTCCTCGCCGGCCCCCCCGACGACGACTACGACGACCCGTTCGCGCAGCGCAACGGAGCCAACCACGGGCTCAGCGCCGAGCGCGGCGGCGGCCAGGACTTCGGCCGCGGCGGCCAGGGCGACTTCGGCCCCGGCCCGAACGACTTCGGTCCCGGCCAGGGCGATTTCGGCCGCGGCGGCCCCGACTTCGGCGCCCCCGCGAACGA
Source organism: Glycomyces sp. NPDC049804 (assembly GCF_040674615.1). Classification (NCBI taxonomy): domain Bacteria; kingdom Bacillati; phylum Actinomycetota; class Actinomycetes; order Glycomycetales; family Glycomycetaceae; genus Glycomyces; species Glycomyces sp. NPDC049804. The sequence continues at coordinate 25,290 of NZ_JBFAMQ010000002.1, read as the reverse complement.
TTTCGGCCCGCCCCCAGGCGACTTCGCCGGACAGCGCGGCGCCAACGGCAGCAACGGCTTCGGCCCGCGCGGCGGCGCCCCCGAGCCCGGCTTCGGCAACGAGTACGGCGCCCCCCGCGCCCCTGAGCCGGTGCGCGGCGACTTCGCCCCGCCCACCCAGGCCGTGCCGCGAGCCGGGATGCCGATGCACGACGGCCCGCAGGCCGGCCCGATCCCGCACGGCGCCACCGAGCAGCTGCCGCTCCAGTCCGACCCCCGCCGCGGCGGTGGTTTCGGCCAGCCGAGCGCGCCGAACGACGTTCCCGCCCCGTTCGGGCAGAACGACGCCCCCGCGGGCTTCGGTCCGGGCGGCGACGGCCCCGGCGGCTTCGGCCCGAACGACGGCCCCGGCTTCGGCCAGGGCGAGGGCGTGTACGGCCAGGCGCGGCGTTCCGCCCCCGAGCCCGCCCCGGGGTTCGGCGCGGCCTACGACGACGAGTTCAGCGACACCGGGAGCCGCCGCGGCATGCCGCAGCAGCCCCCGATGCAGCAGCCGCCCATGCAGGGCGGCCACCAGGGCCCGCCGTCCGGCGCGATCCCGCGCGCCGACCGCTACGCCCCGCCCGAACCCGAGCCGATGCCGCCCGCGGCGCCGACCCAGGCGATCCCGCAGAACCTCGTGAACGGCATGGGGCAGAACCCGATGGGCCGCCCCGAGCCGCAGCAGTCCGACCCGTACGGCGGCCCGCGCGGCCGCGACTACGGCCAGCCGGGCGGCGGCTTTGGCCCGCAGGGCGGCCCGCAGCCGCAGGAGGACACCGGATACGGCCGCCGCGCGGCCGCACCGAGCCCGCCCATGCAGCCGCAGGGCTTCGACCGCGGCCCGCAGCACGAGCCGACGGGCGGCTTCGGCGCGCCCGCCGGGCCGCCTCCCGGCCCCGCCGACGGCCCCGGGTTTGGCCCCCAAGGCGGGCCGCAGGGCGCCCCGCCCGCGCCTCCCGTCGAGAACACCGGCGGGTTCGGCCAGCAGGGCGGCGCGCCGCGCGGCGCGGCGACCCCGCCGGACTTCGGCCGCCGCAACCCGTACGAGGGGCGCGGCGCGTTCGAGGCCCCCGGCCGCCACGGCCGCGAGGAGATGACGACCGAGATGCGGGCGTCCGACTCCCCGTTCACCCCTGACGACGTGCAGCGACTCGAGCAGATGCGCCGGGCCTTCCAGCCGCGCCGCTTCGGCTCGGGCTACGACCCCAGCCAGGTCGACCAGATGTTCGACGCGGTCTCCGCGGCGATGACCGGTCGCAACCCCGTGCCGCTCTCCGACCGCGAACTCGACACGAGCCAGTTCTCCCTGGTCCAGGGCGGGTACTTCGAGGCCGAAGTGGATTCGGCCCTGCGCGAGGTGCGCGAGATGTTCGCCCGCCGCGGCATGATGCACTGACACGAGACGCGAGGGAGGGGCGGGTCCGCGACAGCGGACCCGCCCCTCCGGCGTTCGTGACCCCGTTCCCGGGGCGGCGGCCTAGCGCAGGCCGGTCTTGCGCATCCAGGCGTCGGAGACGATGACGCCCAGGAGCACGAGGACGGTGATGCCGATGAAGACGTCCTCGATCCAGCCCTGGTGGTTGCCGAACAGGTACGCCAGGTTGATGACGATGGCGACGCTCAGCGCGGTGTACAGGGCCTTGCGGCTGGTGGGCTTGCGCTGCGCGGGCGAGAGCACCTGCTCTTCTGCGGCCATGTGACTTCCTCCGACCTCTTCGTTGTTCGGCCACAGTCTCCCACGCCACAAGCCCGAACGTCCGGGCCCCGTCGATGCTGTGACTTGTAGGCTGGAAGGCGTCGTCGTCCTCTTGTCCGGAAGGGTCACTGTGCGAATCACCGGTACTGGCCACGCCAGCATGTTCATCGAGACCGCCGCGGGGTCGATCCTGTGCGATCCCTGGGTGAACCCCGCCTACTTCGCCTCGTGGTTCCCCTTCCCCGACAACTCGCAGCTGGACTGGGACACCCTCGGCCGGGCCGACTACCTGTACGTCTCGCACCTGCACCGCGACCACTTCGACGAGGAGCACCTCTCGGGGCGCATCAGCAAGGAGACGACGGTCCTGCTGCCCGAGTACCCCACCTCGGAGCTGGAGACCGAGCTGCGAGCCCTGGGCTTCCACAAGTTCATCAAGACCGTCTCCGAGGAGATCGTGGAGCTCCCCGGCGGCGTCAAGGTCATGATCCAGGCGCTCACCAGCCCCACCGACGGCCCGATCGGCGACTCGTCGCTGTGGGTCGAGGACGCCGACGGCACCCGCATGCTCAACCAGAACGACGCGCGCCCCACGGACATGAGCGTGTTCCTGCAGCACGGCAAGATCCACGCCCACCTGCTGCAGTTCTCGGGCGCGATCTGGTTCCCGATGGTCTACGAGCTGCCCGACAACGCCAAGCGCGCCTTCGGGAAGCAGAAGCGCGAGCGCGGCTTCGACCGCTCGCTGCGGTACATCGACGACGTCAAGGGCGACTGGGTGTTCCCGATCGCCGGCCCGCCCTGCTTCCTGGACGACTCGCTGTACCAGTTCAACGACGTGTTCGGCGACGAGGGCAACATCTTCCCCGACCAGATGGCCTATGTGGACTGGCTGGAGGAGCAGGGCCGCAAGCAGAACATCATCCTGCTGCCCGGTTCCGTGGCCGAGATCAGCGCCGACGGCTCGGCCTCGGTCGCGCACCCGGTCGACGACCTGCGCGAGTGGTTCGACAGCAAGAAGCAGCACCTGGACGAGTACAAGGAGCGGATGCAGCCGCGCCTCGAAGCGGAGAAGGCCTCCTGGTCGCACCCGGAGATCGACGTCCTCACCACCTTGCGCGAGCGCATCGAGCCGCTGATGGCGCAGGCCGAGCACATCGCCACCGGCATCGGCGGGCCCGTCCGCTTCGACCTCACGGCCCCCGACTCCGACCAGGTGGTCGAGTCGATCGTGTTCGACTTCCTCGAGCGCAAGATCTACCCCGACGACGGCGCGAAGGTCCGCTACCGCTTCCGCACCGAGCGGCGCCTCATCGAGCACCTGCTGCACGTCCGCGAGGTCGACTGGGTCAACTCGCTGTTCCTGTCCTGCCGCTTCACGGCCGCGCGCATCGGCCAGTACAACGAGTACGTGTACGCGTTCTTCAAGTGCCTCTCCGAGGAGCGCCTGCAGTACGCCGAGGGCTGGTACGCCGAGCAGCGCCCCGACGACGAGGACATCACGGTGCAGGGCTGGCAGTTCCAGCGCCGCTGCCCGCACCTCAAGGCCGACCTCTCGGTGTTCGGCAAGGTCGAGGACGGGGTCCTGACCTGCCAGATGCACGGCTGGAAGTGGAACCTGAAGTCCGGCAAGTGCATGACGAGCGTCGGGCACGACATCAGGAGCTGCCCCGCCGACGAGGCCGCCGCCACTTAGACGCGCCGAAGGGCCGGGACGCTCGCGTCCCGGCCCTTTCGCATGCCGTCAGTGGAGGCACCCGCCCGCGGCGAAGCCCCATCGCCCGTTGAACCAGAGGCCGAGCCACACGTTGTCGGTGTAGCCGCAGGCGGTGTACGGCTCGCCGTCGATGTACAGGCAGTTCCACTCGTAGTCCACCGGGCTGCAGCTTGCCGAGGCTGTCGAACGAACCGCCGGGTCCGTCCCGCACATGGACGTTGTCCGCCGAAGTGGCGGCCACGCAGTCCTGTTCGGGCTGCGCGGTGTCGGCGGCGGACGCCGCCGCCGTGCCGCCGAACACGAGTGCGACCGATGCGCCGATCGCGATCACCGTACTGGCCGACCGGTGTGACATGGCGCCCCCCTCTTCCCGGGCCGCGCCCGACGGCCCGGCCCTGATCCCCAGTGTGGGGTCGGGCGGTCCCGTCAGCGGGGAAAGGGTGGAAACGCGGTGCCGGGTTTCGGACGCTCAGCCTTCGATGCCGAAGTCGCGCATCATGGTCATGATCTGGGTCTTGTAGAACTCGTCGACGTTCTCCTGCACCGGCAGGTTCCCGAAGGCCTCCATGACGACCAGCCCGAAGACCCGCACCCAGGCCGAGGTGAACGTGAACACCCACGGGAGGGGGATCGGCTCGCCCACGATGAACGTCGCGCATGTCTCCATGAGCTCGTTCTTGAGCGCGTCGGAGATCTCCGGGACCTCGATCGGCCCGGCGGCCTGGACCTCCCCGTTCTCGGACTTGCGGTAGAACGCCGCGAGCTCCCGGCCGCACAGGCGCGAGTGCTCGAGGGACTTGCGGGTCACGGGGTCCATGTGCTCGGGGGACTGCTCGAGCACCCGGCTGTCCACGGACATGGCGGCGTTGCCCTCGGGGTAGGAGATCATGAGCTCGAACTCGCGCCGGTTGCCCACGGCCCAGTCGCGGAAGGCCCACACCCAGGCCTTCATCCGTTCGAGGTGCGCCTCAGGCGGCGATGCGTCCATCGCGGCGCGGGTTTCGGAGATAAGTTCGTCGTAGAGGTCGCAGCACAGCTCGATGAGGAGCGCGTCGAGGCTGTCGAAGTAGCGGTACAGCGCCGCCGCGGTGACGCCGACGTCGCGGGCGATGGCCCGCAGCGAGATCCCGCTCGGGCCGTGCTCCAGCAGCTGGCTCCTGGCGCTCGCCTTGATCTCGGCGATCGTCTCGGCTCGCATCCGCTCGCGGCGGGACGGGCCTCCCGCGGTGTTCGAAGTCACTGCTCTCCTCTGCCACAATTTAGTGAACGGTGTTGACTCGGCTATTGGTGTTCAATAAAGTTAACACCGTTAGCAAACTAATCAACGCTCACCATCCTACCGCCGGACGCCCCTCGCGCACCAGCGGTCAACGGCTCACCATTTCTTGGAGAAGCTCATGTACTCCCTGCTAGGCAGAGCGGTCATCAGGGCCCGCTGGTTCATCGTCGCCGGGATCGCGGCCGTCTTCGCGATCGGCGGCACCTGGGGGCTCGGCGTCTTCGACGAGTTCACCGACGGCGGTTACGTCTCCGCCGACTCCCAGTCGGTGCTCGACGCCGAGGCGATCGAGGAGGAGTTCGGCTCCACCGGCGCCGAGGTCGTGGTCCTGTACGAGTCCGACTCCCTGACCGTGGACGACCCGGCGTTCGCCGAGGCCGTCCAGAGCGCGGTCGCGGACATCGACGGCATCGACGAGGTCGAGAGCGTCACCTCCTACTACGACACGCAACTGCCCTCGTTCGTCTCCGAGGACCGGCACGCCACCTACGCGGCCGTCTCGCTCGCGGGCTCCTCCGACGAGGCGCAGGCCGAGGTCTTCGAGACGATCGAGAGCCAGCTGCGGGACGCGGGGGACACCGGCGACCTCACCGTCTCCCTCGGCGGCGGCGCCGCGATCTTCGCCGACCTCAACGAGCAGGTCCAGCACGACCTCGAGATCGCCGAGATGATCTCGATGCCGATCCTGCTGCTCATCATGATCGTGGTCTTCGGCGCGCTCGTCGCCGCCTCGCTGCCGCTGCTCATCGGCGGCATGTCGATCCTCGGCGGCTTCGCGATCACCCGCGTCATCACCGAGTTCACCGACGTCTCGGTCTTCGCCGCGAACGTCATCACCATCATCGGCCTCGGCATGTCCATCGACTACTCGCTGTTCGTGCTGCGCCGGTTCCGCGAGGAGCTGGCGCACGGCCGCGACAAGCGCGCCGCAGTGCTCAACACCGTCGCCACGGCCGGCCGCACCGTCATGGTCTCCGGCATCATCATCGTCCTGTCGATGGGCGGCCTGCTCCTGGTGGACGTGCCCTTCCTGCACGGCATCGCGTACGGCGTGATGTCCGCGGTCGGCGTCGCCATGCTCTCGGCGCTCGTGGCCCTGCCCGCGGTGCTCTACCTGCTCGGCCACCGCGTCGACAAGGGCCGGCTCCCTTGGCGGAAGCACAAGCGGCCCAAGACCGACACCGGGTTCTGGCACGGCCTCGCGGCCGGCGTCATGCGCCGCCCCGTCCTCGTGCTGCTGCCGGTCCTCGGGTTCATGGCCCTCCTGGCGAGCCCGATCCTCGGCGTCCAGTTCGGCGGCGTCGACGAGCGCGACATGCCCAAGGACGCCGAGTCCCGCGTCGTCACCGAGACCATCGCCGCCGACTTCCCCGGCGGGGACGAAGAGCGGTTCCAAGTCATGGTCACCGGTAGCCAAGAAGCGGCCGCGGAAGCCACTGCAGCGCTCCTGGCGCTCGAGAACGTCGACGACGTGCTGCCCGCCGCGCAGCCCCACGACGACGCGACGCTCCTCGACGTCCTCTACGACCTCGACCCGTTCAGCGCCGACGCCCGCGCCCTCATCGAGGACGCCCGCGCCATCGACGTCAGCGGCGCTGAGCTGTACGTGACCGGCGGCGCCTCCGACCGCGTCGACATGCTCGACGCCATCGGCGAGGGCCTGCCCTACATGCTCGGCTACATCGTCATCGTCACCATGGTGGTCCTCTTCCTGGCCTTCGGCTCGGTCCTGCTGCCCCTCAAGGCGGTCCTGATGAACGCCGTCTCCCTCGGCGCCGCGCTCGGCATCGTGGTCTGGATCTTCCAGGAGGGACACATGTCCGGCCCGCTCGGCTTCACGCCCTCGGGGTACATCGACCCGTCGAACCTGCTGCTCATGATCGCGCTGCTGTTCGCGCTGGCCACGGACTACGAGGTCTTCCTGCTCTCGCGGGTGCGCGAGGAGTGGGACAAGGGCGCCGACAACCGCACCGCCGTCCTACGCGGCATGCAGTCCACCGGCTCGATCATCACGGCCGCGGCCCTGATCCTCATCGTGGTGGTGGGCGCGTTCGCCTTCAGCGGCATCACCTTCATGAAGATGATCGGCCTGGGCATGGCGATCGCGATCTTTCTGGACGCCACCGTGGTGCGGATGCTCCTCGTGCCCGCCACGATGCGGCTGCTCGGGCGGGCCAACTGGTGGGTCCCGGGACCGCTCGGAAAGCTCTACTCCAAGTACGGCATCAAGGAGAGCGACGATTCGGTCGCGCCCGTCGAGGATCGGTCGCACGCGCACGTTTGAGTCCCGACCGTTCACTAGGGAACCAGCGGCCCGCCCGGTGCGAACCGGGCGGGCCGTCTCCGTGTCGCGGGAGTGGCGAAACCGCTGCGCGGGAACGTTCCCACTCCGCGACCTGAAAGATATCCATGAATTTAAGTCGAAGCATTGACAAGAGGCAAGCGGTTGCATAGCCTGATGTGATCTAGGAGCCCTCACCTCCGAAAGGTCCCGAACCCTTATGACCGACAACGATGTCGCTGTGGTGCGCCCGAAGCAGCGCAGCTCGGGAGCACCCCCCGGGCCCGCCGCCTCCGCACCCTCCGCAGGCCCGGCACAGGCCCGCAGGAGGACCGGCACGACCGGCACGACGATCCGCTCCCGCGAGCGGTGGGCCGCGCTGAGCTTCCTGTCGCCGTGGCTGATCGGCCTCCTGGCCATCACCATCGGCCCCATGATCGCCTCGTTCTACCTCTCGTTCACCGACTACAGCCTCGGCTACGGCGAATGGGTAGGGGGCGAGAACTACGCCCGCATGCTCGACGACCCGCGACTGGCCAACGCCATCAAGGTCACCGCCGTCTACACCTTCGTCTCGGTGCCCCTGCAGCTCGCCGCCGCACTCCTCCTCGCGATCGTCCTCGACCGCGGCCTGCGCGGCATGGCCTTCTACCGCTCGATCTTCTACCTGCCCTCGCTGCTCGGCGGCTCCGTCGCCATCGCGATCATGTGGCGGCAGGTCTTCGGCACCGAAGGCCTCGTCAACCAGCTCCTCGCCCTGTTCGGCATCCAAGGCGAAGGCTGGGTCTCCCACCCCGACTACGCCCTCGGCACCCTGATCATCCTGCACGTGTGGACCTTCGGCTCACCGATGATCATCTTCCTGGCGGGCCTGCGGCAGATCCCGAGCATGTACTACGAGGCCGCCAAGATCGACGGCGCCGGCGTCCTGCAGCGGTTCTGGAGCGTCACCCTGCCGCTGCTGACCCCCATCATCTTCTTCAACCTCGTGCTGCAGATCATCAACTCGTTCCAGTCCTTCACGCAGGCGTTCATCATCTCCAGCGGCAAGGGCGGCCCGGCCGACTCCACGATGTTCCTCACGCTCTACCTCTACGACCAGGGCTTCACCCAGTTCGACATGGGCTACGCCTCGGCCATCGCCTGGCTCCTGCTGGCCATCATCGCGATCTTCACCGCGCTCAACTTCCTCATGTCGAAATTCTGGGTGTTCTATGGCGACAATGACTGAGACTCCGACCCCCGCGCCGGCCCGGCCGCGCGCCAAGCAGTCCTCCGCCACGGTCGGGTTGCAACGATTCGTCTTCCACCTGGTGCTCATCGCCGCCGCGATGGTCATGATCTACCCGCTGCTGTGGATGCTCTCGGCCAGCCTCAAACCGCTCGACGAGATCTTCTCCGACCCCGGCCTCATCCCCTCCTCCTGGGAGTGGGGCAACTACGCCGAGGGCTGGAACGCCCTGCCGCACCCGTTCGAGAAGTACATCTGGAACTCGATGGTCATCGTCGCCGGGTCCATCCTCGGCAACCTGGTCTCCTGCTCGATGGCCGCCTACGCCTTCGCGCGGCTCAAGTTCCCCATGCGCGGCATGCTCTTCGCGATCATGCTCGGCACCATCATGCTGCCGATCCACGTCGTGATCATCCCGCAGTACATCCTGTTCAACGAGCTCGGCTGGGTCGACACCTTCTGGCCCCTCATCGTGCCCAAGCTCCTGGCGACCGACGCGTTCTTCGTCTTCCTCATGGTCCAGTTCATCCGCGGACTGCCCAAGGAGCTCGACGAGGCCGCCTCCATCGACGGCTGCGGCTACTGGGGCACCTACCTGCGCGTCATCATGCCGCTGTGCATGCCCGCGCTGGCGACGACCGCGATCTTCACCTTCATCTGGACCTGGAACGACTTCTACTCGCAGCTCATCTACCTGCGCGACGTCGACCTCCAGACCGTGCCCCTGGCGCTGCGCCTGTTCATGGACTCGACGGGCACCACCAACTGGGGCGCGCTCTTCGCGATGTCTATTGTGGCTCTTGGCCCGATCTTCGGGTTCTTCCTCGCCGGGCAGCGCTACCTCGTCCGGGGTATCGCCACCACCGGCATCAAGTAAATCCGGCAACCGACCCTCGCACAGTCCTGAAAGGACGACAGACAATGAAGTCATCCAACCCCTCGGGCGTCTCTCGGAGAACGCTCGCCAAAGCCGGGATCTTCGGCGCCGCCGGCGCCGCGGCCGCTCCCCTCCTCGCGGCCTGCGGCGGCGAAGGCGGCGGCGACAAGGGCGACGGCGAACTGGACTTCTGGTGGTGGGGCTCCGACCCCCGCCACGAGTACACCCAGAAGATCGTCGACGCCTTCCTCGCCAAGAACGAGGGCATCACGATCAAGCCCAGCCCGAACGAGTTCGACTCCTACTGGGACGCCCTCAACGTCTCGGTCTCGGGCAACAACGCGCCGGACGTCCTCCAGCAGGACGACCGCTACCTGCGCGACTACGCCGACAAGAACGCGCTCCTCGCGCTCGAAGAGCTCGACATCGACCTGTCGAACATCGAGGAGGGCACCCTCGAGACAGGCCGGTTCGACGGCAAGACCTACGGCATCCCCACCGGCGTGAACGCGATGGCACTCGTGGTCAACCCGGCGCTCGTCGAGGCCGCCGGCGTGGCCATGCCCGACGACAAGACCTGGACCTGGGCCGACTTCATGCAGTTCACCGCGGACATCTCGGCGTCCGGCAAGGCGATCGGCAACTCGGCCATCACCTTCCCGAACGAGTCGCTGTTCAACGTGTTCGCCCGCCAGCGCGGCGAGAGCCTGTACACCGAGGACGGCAAGCTCGGCTTCACCCCCGAGACGATGAACGCCTGGTGGCAGATGGTCCTCGACCTGCGCGACTCCGGGGCCATCCCGGAGGCGAGCAAGATCGTCGAGTCCTTCGCCGCGGGCCAGGACCAGGCCCCGCTGGCGACCGGCGCCGGGGCGACCGAGTTCTACTGGACGAACCAGATCGGGGCGCTCCAGAAGGTGCTCGGGTCGGAGCTGGTGCTGCTGCGCGTGCCGGGGGAGTCGGAGGGCGCGCAGCCGGGCCTGTACCTGAAGTCGGCCATGTTCTGGTCGGTCTCGCGGACCACCTCGGACCGGGCCGCCGCGGCGAAGCTGGTGGACTTCCTGCTCAACAGCGACGAGTCGCTGGACCTCATGCTCGGCGACCGGGGCCTGCCCGCGAACATGGCGCAGCGGGAGCGGATCCTGCCGCAGCTGCCGGCGGACCAGGCGCTGGGCGCGGCGTACATCGCCGACCTGACGCCTGACCTGGCCGCGGGCCCGCCGGTGCCGCCGGTCGGCTCGGGCTCGGCGGCGGACATCATGCTCGGGGTGTTCGAGACGATGATCTTCGACTCGACCACGGTCGAGGAGACCACGGCGTCGTTCATGGAGCAGCTGAGCGCGGAGATCGGCGCCTAGAAAACAAATACCGAGGGTGACTTGCATTTCACTCTGGGTGTGGTAAAGTAAAGGTCGAAGGGCGAACTTGAAAGAGTCCGCCCTTCCTCCTTGTCCAGGGTCCGCCTCCCCGAGCGTGACGCCCCGTGACAATCCGCCCGTGAGTGAACTCCATTGTCGCCCGCCCGGACACCTCCGTATCATTGGTAGGATGACCAGCCAGTTCGTGCTCACGCTCTCGTGCCCCGACCGCCTCGGCATCGTGTACGCCGTCTCGGGTTTCCTCACCCGCCGCGACGCCAACATCGAGGACTCCCAGCAGTTCTCCGAGCACGGATCAGGCCGCTTCTTCATGCGGGTCGAGTTCAACACCGCCGCCGCGCGCGACGAGCTGGCCGTGGGCTTCACCGAGATCGCCCGCGAATTCGACATGGACTGGCAGCTCCACGACCGCGCCGTCAAGCGCCGCGTCCTCATCATGGCCTCCAAGCAGGGCCACTGCCTCAACGACCTGCTCTACCGCTTCCGCATCGGGGCCCTCCACGGCGAGGCCGCCGCGGTCGTCTCGAACCACCCCGACTGGGCCGACCTGGCCGCCTCCTCCGGCGTGCCCTTCCACTACCTGCCCGTCGGCCCCGAGGGCAAGGCCGCGCAGGAGCAGCGGATCCTCGACCTCATCGAAGCGGAGCGCATCGACACCGTGGTCCTGGCCCGGTACATGCAGATCCTCTCCTCGGACTTCTGCGCCAAGCTCCCCGGCAAGATCCTCAACATCCACCACTCGTTCCTGCCGAGCTTCAAGGGCGCCAAGCCCTACCACCAAGCGCACGACCGCGGCGTCAAGCTCATCGGCGCGACCTGCCACTACGTCACCGCCGACCTCGACGAGGGCCCCATCATCGAGCAGGAGGTCGCGCGCGTCGACCACGCGCACAGCCCCGAGGAGCTGGTGGCCGCCGGCCGCGACCTCGAATCGACCTGCCTGGCCCGCGGCCTGGCCGCCCACCTGGACGACCGCGTCCTCATCAACGGCACCAAAACGGTGGTTTTCCGCTAGCGGATAATCATTCCCGTGACTGACCAACGCGAGATCGTGCTCCTGGGGTCCACCGGCTCCATCGGGACTCAGGCCATCGACATCGTCCGCAGCAACCCCGACCGCTTCCGCGTCGTCGGCATCGGCGCGGGCGGAGGCAATCCGGCGCTCCTGGCCGAGCAGGCCATCGAACTGGGCGTGGACGTCGTCGCGGTCGCCGACGCGAAGGCCCTCGAGGACGTGCAGCTGCGCCTGTTCGCCGCGGCGACCAAGCAGGGTTGGACCTCCGGCGACGCCCGCATGCCCAAGCTCATCGCGGGCCGCGGCGCCATGACCGAGCTCGCCGCCTGGCCCTGCGACACCGTGCTCAACGGCATCAACGGCTCCATCGGGCTCGCCCCGACCCTCGCCGCCCTCGAGGCGGGACGCCGAGTGGCCCTCGCCAACAAGGAGTCCCTCGTCGCCGGCGGCCCGCTCGTGCGGGAGGTCGCGCGGCCCGGCCAGCTCGTCCCGGTCGACTCCGAGCACTCCGCGCTGGCGCAGTGCCTGCGCTCGGGTGCGATGGAGCGGGTCGCGAAGCTCGTGCTCACCGCCTCGGGCGGGCCCTTCCGCGGCAGGTCGCGCGGCGAGCTCGCCGAGGTCACGGTCGAACAGGCGCTGGCGCACCCGACCTGGGCCATGGGCCCGGTCGTCACGATCAACTCCGCGACCATGGTGAACAAGGCGCTCGAGGTGATCGAGGCGCACGAGCTCTTCGACGTGCCGTACGGCGACATCGAGGTGGTCGTGCACCCGCAGTCGGTGATCCACTCGATGGTCGAGTTCACCGACGGCTCCACCATCGCCCAGGCCTCCCCGCCGGACATGCGCCTGCCCATCGGCCACGCGCTCGCCTGGCCCGACCGCCTCCCCGGATCCGCCCGCCCGGTCGACTGGACGAAGGCCGCCGACTGGCACTTCGAGCCGCTCGACGCGACCGCGTTCCCGGCCGTCGCCCTCGCCAAGGACGCCGGCCGCGCCGGCGGCCTCATGCCCGCCGTGTACAACGCCGCCAACGAGGAGGCCGTCGCGGCCTTCCGCGACGGGCGGCTCCCGTTCCTCGGCATCGTCGACACGATCTCGAGCGTGCTCGAGGCCGCTCCCGAGTTCGGCCGACCCGGAAGTGTCGCAGACGTACTCGAGGCGGAGAACTGGGCGCGCGCGTGCGCCCGACGGCTAGTGTTGGACGCGTCCGAGCGTTAGAAGGAGACCGACTTGCTGGCCTACATCACCGGGATCGTCCTGTTCGCGTTGGCGATCCTCATCTCCGTGAGCCTGCACGAATTCGGCCACATGCTCACGGCCAAGGGCTTCGGCATGAAGGTCACCCGCTACTTCGTGGGCTTCGGACCCACCCTGTGGTCGTTCCGCAAGGGCGAGACCGAATACGGCCTCAAGGGCATCCCGCTCGGCGGCTTCGTCAAGATCGTCGGCATGACGCCGCTCGAGGAGGACGAGGAGGAGCTCTCCGAGGCCGACAAGAAGCGGGTGTTCTGGCGCAAGCCGCTGTGGCAGCGCACGGTCGTGCTCGCGGCCGGCTCGGTCACGCACTTCATCATCGGCTTCATCGCCCTGTGGATCCTCGTCTCCTTCGTCGGCGTGGTCGCCAACCCGGCCTATGCCGAGCAGATCACCGAGTCCGAGCAGAACGCGCAGGTCACGGTCGCGCCGTGCGTCGAGTCCACCGACACCGCCGCCCCCGCGGCGGGCGACTGCGCCGCAGGCCAGATCGAAGGCCCGGCCTACGCCGCCGGGATCGAGGACGGCGACGCCATCACCTCCGTGGGCGGCACCGCCGTCACCGACTGGGAGTCGCTCGTCGACACCGTCTCCGGCCTCACCCCGGAGCAGCCGGTCGAGGTCACCGTCGACCGCGACGGCGCCGCGAAGACCGTCGAGGTCGTCCCGTACGCGGCCACCGCCGAGAAGGAGGACGGCACGACCGAGACGGTCGCCCGCCTTGGCGTCTTCGTGTACAGCGACCCCGCGATCGCCCCGACCGTCGCGGTCGGCCCGATCGACGGCGTCGGCGAGACCTTCAGCTCCACCGGCGAGATGTTCAAGGAGACGTTCATCGCCCTCGGCCAGCTGCCCTCGAAGATCCCGCCGCTGTGGGACGCGATCATGGGCGGCGAGCGCAGCGCGGACTCGCCCGTCAGCGTGGTGGGCGCCTCGCGTCTCGGCGGCGAGATGGTCCAGTACGACCAGTGGGCGATGTTCTTCATGCTCCTGGTGGTCCTGAACTACTTCATCGGCATCTTCAACCTGCTGCCGCTCCTGCCGATGGACGGCGGGCACATCGCGATCGCCTGGTTCGAGAAGGCCCGGTCGTGGCTCGCCGTGAAGCGAGGAAAAATCGATCCCGGGCGTGTCGACTACATGAAACTCATGCCGCTCACCTACGCTGTGATCGTCCTCCTGGGCGGCTTCATGCTGCTGACGATCACCGCAGACATCGTCAACCCGATCACTATCTTCAACTAACCCGCGAATCAGGGTGGAAACTGGCCACATGACCGCAGTGAACCTCGGTATCCCCACCAAGCGCCACGACCACGAGGTCGAACCGCTCGCCCCGCGCCGCCCGACCCGGCAGCTCAACGTCGGCGGCGTGCTCGTCGGCGGCGGCGCGCCCATCAGCGTGCAGTCGATGACCACCACCCGCACCTCGGACATCGGCGCGACGCTGCAGCAGATCGCCGAGCTCACCGCCACCGGCTGCCAGATCGTCCGCGTCGCGTGCCCGACCCAGGACGACGCCGACGCGCTCAAGGTCATCGCGAAGCAGTCGCAGATCCCGGTCATCGCGGACATCCACTTCCAGCCCAAGTACGTCTTCGCCGCGATCGACGCCGGGTGCGCCGCCGTGCGCGTCAACCCCGGCAACATCAAGCAGTTCGACGACCGGGTGGGGGAGATCGCCAAGGCCGCCAAGGGCGCCGGGACGCCGATCCGCATCGGCGTGAACGCCGGGTCGCTCGACAAGCGGCTGCTCGCCAAGTACGGCAAGGCCACCCCGGAGGCGCTGGTCGAGTCCGCGCTGTGGGAGGCCTCGCTGTTCGAGGAGCACGACTTCCGCGACATCAAGATCTCGGTCAAGCACAACGACCCGGTCGTCATGATCAAGGCCTACCGGCTCCTCTCCCAGCAGTGCGACTACCCGCTGCACCTGGGCGTCACCGAGGCCGGCCCCGCCTTCCAGGGCACCATCAAGTCCGCCGCCGCGTTCGGCGCGCTGCTCGCCGAGGGCATCGGCGACACCATCCGCGTCTCCCTCTCGGCCCCGCCGGTCGAGGAGGTCAAGGTCGGCAACCAGATCCTGGAGTCGATGGGCCTCAAGGAGCGCGGCCTGGAGATCGTCTCGTGCCCGTCGTGCGGGCGCGCTCAGGTGGACGTGTACACACTCGCCGAGCAGGTCACGGCCGGGCTCGAGGGCCTGCCGGTCCCGCTGCGCGTGGCCGTGATGGGCTGCGTCGTGAACGGCCCCGGCGAGGCCCGAGAGGCCGACCTGGGCGTGGCGAGCGGCAACGGCCGCGGCCAGATCTTCGTCAAGGGCGAGGTCATCCGCACCGTCCCGGAGTCGCAGATCGTGGAGACGCTCATCGAGGAGGCCGTGAAGCTGGCCGAGGCGATGGGCGCGGACCTGCCCGAGGAGCTCAAGGGCCTGGCCGGACCGGTAGTCCAAGTCCACTGATGGAACTGTCGGATCGCCGACTCACCCGTCGGCGATCCTTCCCTAGGCTGGTCCGTAGCACCAGTTGAGGGCTTCGCGGTACGACCGAAAACCCGACATAGAGCGCATCTTGTGCAAAATTCCACAAAGGTGACTACAGGGGATTCCGCCGAACCGCCGTCCGGTGCCGCGCATAATGACTTCCGTGCGTGTCAAGCGCAGCTGACGGCTGCGTCCGCGAAAGGGGAGGGCGACCGGCATGGGGAAGTTCGAACGGCAGATTTCCGAGGGCGTCACCAAGTACTACTGGTACCCGGGCGAGAAGATCGACTGGATCCGAGGCGCGCTCACCGTCCTCGGCGGCGGCCTGCTCTTCGCCCTGATCTACGTGGTCACCAAGAACAGCCTGCTCGCCGCGGTCGTCTCCGGCACCGCCGTCCAGGCGGTCGTCGGCGCTTACCTGGGCCGCCGTGACGCCGCGGGCCTCTCGGAGTTCCACGACCCCGCGACCGAGCGCCGCGAGGCGGTCGTCGACGGCACTCGCGCCGCCTGGCGCGGAACCCTCCAAGGACTGCTGTGCGCCGGCTCGGCCATGCTCGTGCTGAACGTGCCCCACTCGGGGTTCCTCGCCGACTGGGTGCTGCCGTTCGTGCCCTCGATCATCGGCGCCCTCGCCCACTCCGGCGGGATGCTCTGGGAGCGGCTGGCCCAGGAGGTCGGCACCGCCGACATGGACGCGGCCGCCGAGGCCGACGCGGAAGCGCCCACCAAGGCGCTCGAAGCCGCCTGATCACGAGGCTTTCGCCAAGGCCCGCAGCCGATCCGAAGGTCGCGGGCCTTCGCGTTGCGCGGGGGAGGGGGTGGTGAGCCGACGCGGGGCGACTGCACGCCGCCTGGGTTGGTCAGGCGGGGCGCTCGACCGCGGGAGGTGTCGTATTGCCGCGTCCGGCCGGAGCCGGGCGGCGGCGCTCTCGCGGGAGCCGCGCCCCGCGCCGGCTCGGTAGGAGAGTCGTCACGGGGTCCCGGACCGCCCCGCCCGAGCATTCGGACAGGGGTGCGCCGGTCGTCCCAGCATGCGGCCTGGCGAGCGGGAACGCAAGAGGTTTTCGCATCCGCGGGCCGATTTCCGGGCGGCCGCTCGGTAACAGGGACGCCGCCCGGCGGTGGACCGCGGGCTTCGCCGCGGCGGCCCCCGCGGACCCTCAAGTTAGGCTTGGCGGATGGAAACCCGTCCCGCGCTGCGCCCAGGCAGGCAGAGCCCCCGCAGGAGCGTCCCCGAAGCGATCGAGCGGCCCGAGTACGTCGGCAAGCCCGCGCCGTCCCCCTTCACCGGGTCGGAGGTGAAGGACGCCGAGACCATCGAGCGGATGCGCGTCGCCGGGCGCATCGCCGCCGACGCCCTCGAGAACGTCGGCAAGGCCGTCGCCCCCGGCGTCACCACCGACGAACTCGACAGGATCGTCCACGAATACCTGTGCGACCTCGGCGCCTACCCCTCGACGCTCGGCTACCGCGGCTACCCGAAGTCCTGCTGCACCTCGCTCAACGAGGTCATCTGCCACGGCATCCCCGACTCCACCGTGGTGCAGGACGGCGACATCGTCAACATCGACATCACCGCCTTCATCGGCGGCGTCCACGGCGACTGCAACGCCACCTTCCTCGCCGGCGACGTCTCCCAGGAGGCCCGCGACCTCGTGGAGCGCACCTGGGCGGCCACCTGGCGCGGCATCAAGGCCGTCAAGCCCGGCCGCCAGCTCAACGTCGTAGGCAAGGTCATCGAGGCCTACGCGAAGCGCTTCGGCTACGGCGTCGTCCGCCAGTTCACCGGCCACGGCATCGGCACCGCGTTCCACTCCGGCCTCTACGTGCCCCACTACGACAACCCGGGCCTCGAGGTCGAGATCGAGACCGGCATGACCTTCACGATCGAGCCGATGATCAACCTCGGCACCGCCGAGCACGAGATGTGGGACGACGGCTGGACCGCCGTCACCCGCGACCGCAAGTGGACCGCCCAGTTCGAGCACACCCTGCTGGTCACCGACGACGGCTTCGAGATCCTGACCATGCCCTCCAGCGGCGTCCCGGCCGGGACGCCCGAGCACAAGCGTTGAGTGGC
This sequence comes from Glycomyces sp. NPDC049804, assembly GCF_040674615.1. Lineage (NCBI taxonomy): Bacteria > Bacillati > Actinomycetota > Actinomycetes > Glycomycetales > Glycomycetaceae > Glycomyces > Glycomyces sp. NPDC049804. The sequence goes on along the minus strand of NZ_JBFAMQ010000002.1, from coordinate 7,981 downwards.
AGCGGGTTCCTACCCTGACGCGGGCGGCGCCGGTCCGTGAGATGCCGATGTCTCCGAGGGGTTGAGCCGGCGCCGCCCCCACGAGACAGACCAAGGGCCCCAGTGCGAACCGCACTGGGGCCCTTGGCCTCCTTGGAGGGTTACGTCAAGCGCCGCTCACTGGGGAGCCGCGCCTTGGTGAACAGGAGCGCCCCGACCGCGGCGATGACCGGGACGGCCACCAGCATGATCACGAAGCTCGCCCACGGCAGCTCCCAGCCGTAGAGCGTCTCGAACGGGTAGCTGTTCGTCAGGGGCCGGTTCAGCGCCGCGCGGATCAGCGCGTAACCGATCAGGCCCGCGAACGTGCCCATCAGCGTGCCGAACACCGCGATCATCGTCGTCTGCCACATCGCGAACCGCTTGCGCAGGCCCGGCGCCGCGCCGACCGCGCCGAGCGTGGTCATGTCCTTAGTCTGCTCGGCGATGATGAGCCCGGTCGACACGGCGGTCGAACCGAGGGTGATGAGCGCGCACAGCCCGGCCACGGCCAGCAGGATGTAGAGCGTCTCGGTGTCCCGGTAATCGGCCACGTCGAAGCCCGCCGACACCGACTCGTCAGACAGCTTGGCGCGCATGTCCGCCCTGATCGTCTCGCGGAGCGCTTCGTCGATCGGCGTGGACGTCTCGATCAGGTACCGCTGCGACCACACCGACGGCTTCATGCCGACCTGCTCGGCCGCGGCAGGACTGAACATGACCCCGGCGTAGCCCAGCAGATCCCGGTGCACCGCCATGGCGGGCACTTCGACCTCGTAGTACTTGGGCTCCTGGTCCGGCCCCTCCTCGACGATCTCAGAGACCTCCTGCTCGAAGACCGCGGTGCCCTCGGCGGTGACGGCCCACTTGTCGGCCACGAGCACGCCGCCGTCCTCCAGGACCGCCACGGCAGCGTCGAGCTCGTCGCCATCGAGCCCGGTGTAGGCGGCGACCACCGCCGGATCGGTGGTGGTGGGGACGTCGTACATGCCGTACCCGTACGCGGCCGACTCCTCGTCGCAGCGCGGGTCCTGGCGGGCCTGCTCCACGGCCGCCGCGGCCTGCTCCTCGGTCTCCGTCGGGAGCTCCCAGTACACGCACACGTTCTCGTCGGGCCGGACGAGCTGCACCCAGCACCAGATCTCCTCGGCGTCGGGGAAGTCGGCCTCCCTGCCGCAGCCCTGCGCTTCGCCCACCGTCTGCACCGGGATCAGCTCGAGGTCGTCCAGGTGCTGGGCCAGCCGCGCCTCGGACTCGGCGAGCCCGCTCTCCCAGTCGGGATCGCCGATCGGCTCGCCCGTCTCCGGGTCGTACTCGTCGGTGTCGTTGTACAGGACCAGCGACGCGGTGCCCTCCGGCAGCAGCCGCTCCTGCCCGGCCTCGTTGCGCACGTTGTCCGCGGCCATCGTCAGCGTGAACGCCATGCCGGCGGCCACGACGCCCAGGACCGCCGCGATCGCGGGGGCAGCGGAGCCGCGGTTGCGGCCGGCCTCCCGCAGCGCCATGCGCGGCGCGAGCGGCATCCAGCGCCCGAGCTTCGCCGTCACCGCCAGGAGCGCCGGCGTGCAGGCGACCAGGCCGAGCTGCAGCAGCACGATGGCGCTCGCCATGAGCGGCATGTTCCAGATCGAGATGCCCGCGAAGCCCGCCACCATGCCGCCCGCGACCATGACCAGGCCGATGACGAGCCAGCGCTTCGAACCCTTGCGGTTCGGCGTGCGGCCCATGAGCGCCGCGACCACGTTGATGCGCGAGGCGCTGATCGCGGCGGCGAGCGCCGAGAGCAGTCCTGTGGCGATGGCGGCGAGGACGAGCAGGCCCTGGAGCCACGGCAGGATCTCCAGGCCCGGGGTGCGGTGGCCGACGAGCTGCTCGAGCAGCGGCCGCCCGACGGCGACGACGCCGACGCCTATGAGGACCGCGACCACCGCCGCGATGATGCCGAACAGGATGCCGCCGGCGAGCACGACGCCGCGGATCTGGCGCGGCGTCGCGCCGTTGGCGCTCATGAGCGCGAACTCGCGGGTGCGCCGCTTCGCGCTGATCGCGAACGCCGGACCCGCCAGCAGGATGACCTCCATGACCACGGAGACCACGATCAGCGCGTAGAACGTGAGGTAGAACGAGTCCATCGGGTCGTCGTAGTACATGCCCCCGGGGGTGGTGGGCGGCGTGTCCAGCAGCGCCTCCGACCACACGGTCAGCCCGACCTCGTTGAGCGCCGAGGCGTCCTCGCGCGTGAACGTCTCAGGCGTGTCCACCAGCCATCCGGTGGTGTCGGTAGGGAAGAACGAGGCGATCGCGTACTGGCCGTTGATGTCCCACGGGATCTCCACGATCCCGCTGACCTCGTGCTCCTCGCCGGACGGCCCGGCCAGGAACGTGACCGTGTCGCCCACGCCCACCTCGAGGCGCGCGGCCGCGTCCTCGCTGAGCACGATCTGGTCGCGGATCGGCGCCGAACCCTCGAGGTAGGTGAAGCCGGCCGCCTCGTAGTTGGGGTGGCTCAGGTCGTAGCCGATGACGTCGACCTCGCCGATGCCGCTCGGCGTCTCGACCTCGGCCTGCTCCGCGCCGCCCGGCCACGTGCTGTACGGGGCGATCCGGGTCCCGACGGGCAGCCGGTTGAGGATGCCCCCCTCGGTGATCCCCGGGGGCTCCTGATCGGTCTCGGGGTCCGTCCACTCCCACCACGGGTAGCTCTCGTCCCAGGTGAACTGGGAGATCGGCAGTCCGGCGTAGACCTCTTCGATGTACGCGTCGTTCGTTCCGACGTACTGCTCCACCTCCTGTTCGGCGTCCAGCGTGACGGTGTCGAACGCGCTGGCCCCGATGGCGACGCCGAGCAGCGGCAGCCCCAGCAGCGAGATCGAGAGCGCCGAGCGCCCCTTGTAGCGCCATGCCTCGCGGCGCGCGATCCTGAAAGCGAGACGTTGGCTCGCCAGCAGTCGCTTCACGCTACGAACCCGCGCCTTCGAGCAGGCTGTCCGCTCCGGCGAGCGGCGCGGAGGTGTCGATGATCCGGCCGTCGCGCAGGAACACGACCCGGTCGGCCCAGCCCGCGTGCCTGGCGTCGTGGGTGACCAGGAGTCCGGCCGCGCCGGCGTCGACGCGGCGGCGCAGGAGCTTCAGCACCTCTTCGCCCGTGTGGGAGTCGAGCGCGCCGGTCGGTTCGTCCGCCAGCACCAGGCGCCGCTCACCGATCAGGGCCCGGGCGATGGCCACGCGCTGGGCCTGCCCGCCCGAGATCTCATCGGGGAACCGGTCGGCCTGCTTCACATCCAGCCCGACCTCTTCGAGGGCCGCGAGCGCCATCTTGCGGGCCTTGGGCGAGGACATCCCGTCCAGTTCCAGCGGGAGCGCGGCGTTCTCGGCCGCGGTCAGGCTCGGCACCAGGTTGTAGTCCTGGAACACATAGCCCACACTGCGCCGGCGCAGCGCGGCGAGCTTCTTCTTGTTGAGCGAGGCCAGGACGGTGCCTTCGACCAGGACCTGGCCCGAGGTCGGGGCGTCCAGGCCGCCGGCGAGGTTGAGCAGGGTCGACTTGCCGGACCCCGAAGGGCCCATGATGGCGACGAGTTCACCGGCCGCGATGGTGAGCTCGGCGTCGATCAGGGCGTGGACGATGTTCTCGCCCGAGCCGTGGGTCCGGCTCACGCCTTTCAGATGCAGAACGGTCATGGGGGTACCGCGTTCTCTTCTCAGTGGGATCGGGATCGGTTGACTTCGGATGCCGCGTCGGCCGAGTCGTGCTCGCCGACGCCGAACGGCAACGTCGCCTGCGGTTCTGCGCGGGCCACCACGGCCTCGGTGTGGTCGAGCCAGCGGATCTCCGCCTCGGCGCGGAAGATCATCGACTCGAGCACCAGCCGCCAGGCCAGTTCCGGGTGGTCCTCGGCCGATTTGAGCCGCGTGTACTCCTGGAGCAGGCGCAGGGTCGCCCCGCGCTGGCGCTGGATGACGTCGGCGACGTCCACGCCGGGCGTGGTCACCGCCAGCGCCAGCTTGATGGTGAGCTCGTCCCGGGGCCGGTCGGCGGCCTGCACCGGCGAGGCGAACCAGCCCGCCAGGTGGCGGCGGCCGCTCTCGGTGATCCGGTAGGGGCGCTGGCCGGAGTCGTTCTCCGGCATGGCCTCGACGAGCTCGTCGCGTTCGAGCCGGTTGAGGGTGGTGTAGACCTGTCCGATGTTGAGCGGCCAGGTGTTGCCGGTGGCGCTCTCGAACGCGGCCCGCAGTTGGTAGCCGTAGGCGGGTCCCCGTTCGAGCAGCGCGAGGAGGCTGTGTTTGACACTCATGAGCTACCTCGTATCGCTACTAGTCCTCTCCAAGCGGAGAGATACCGAGTATGGCATAGCTGGTATGCAGAAGGCGGATACAGGTAAGGCTGTTTCTTGGAGGCGCAGGCGAACGCCTACTCGGGGCGGCCCGGCCACGGGTCGGCGGCGGACTCGCCGACGGCGATCCGCCAGCGGGCCAGGGCCACCGCGGCGTCGCCGTACATCCTGAGGCAGATCTCGCGGTCGCGCGGCTCGGTCGAGGCCACGCCCGCGCGCCAGGCGGTGGTCACGCTCGTCTCGACGGCGAGCAGCAGCCGCTGCGCCCCGGCGGCGTCGGCGATGGGCTCGATGTCGTAGCCCGCCAGGGACGGGGCCGCTTCGAGCCCGTGCTCGTCGTAGAAGTCGAGCAGCGCGTCGCGCCGCGAGCGGTGCTCGGCCTCGAGCTCCTCGGCGATCCAGCGCGGGTCGCCGTCCAGATGCACCGCGGCGGCGCTGTAGGCGTAGATCGCCGCGTACTCGGCGGCGAGGCCGGTGTCCACGACGGTCATGCGAGCACCGCCGCGTGGGCGGCGCGGCAGGCCGCGATCTCCCCGAGCACGACCGCGTAGTCCGAGTCGGTGCCGAGGCAGGCGTCGCCCGCCTCCTTGCTCCCCGCGCTCTCGGCTTCGGCGAGCGCGGCGGCGTCGGCCGGGAGCTCGCCGATCTCCTCGGCGACCACATTGGGCTTCAGGAGCCGTTCCAATGTGGCCGCATGGGTGCGGTGGTCCTCGGCGAAGTCGCCGTAGCCGAGGGCGTCCCCGGCGGCGGCCAGCGTGCGGGCGGTGCGGAGCGCGGCGGTGAGGTCCGCGTCCGAGGTGATGATGTGCGCCGTCTCCCGGGTGCATCCGGCGGCCGTGAGAACGGCCGCCCCGACCAGGAGTCCGCGTCGGGTCGTGAACACCCACCCAGTTTCCCAGGCTGCCTTTCCATTCTGTCTCCGGGCGGTTAATCTCGGCCGAACAGGCGACATGGAGGGGAATTGCGCATGGGAAATGAGCGGCAAGCGGAGGTCGAGGCGATCCTGGCCCCGGCCGTGGCGAAGGTCGGTTTCGACCTCGAAGGGCTGCAGGTCACCAAGGCCGGCCGGCGGCTGCTCGTCCGCGTGCTCGTCGACAAGGACGGCGGGATCTCGCTGGACGATGTGGCGGTTGTCTCGAAAGCCTGCTCGAAGGCCCTGGACGAGTCGGACTCCACGGGTGGGCCCTTCGCCGACACCCCCTATACCCTGGAAGTGTCCTCGCCGGGCGTGGACCGTCCGCTGACCGAGCCTCGGCACTGGCGGCGTAATATTGGGCGCTTGGTAGCCGTGCACATCGGGGAGGAGCCCGTCGCCGGGCGCGTCACGGCCGCCAGCGAGCGGGGGATTGAACTAGAAGCCGACGGCGTGCGCCGCTCGGCTACCTATGCCGAGCTGGGGCCCGGCAAGGTGCAGATCGAGCTGAGATGAGCGTCTGCTCGAAGACGCGGCTCGCACGCCTTGAACGGCCGCGGTGAGGACAACTCAAGACTTAAGGAGAACGGGTGCATATCGACCTGGCCGCGCTGCGGTCGCTGGAACGCGAGCGCGACATCCCTTTCGAGACAATCCTCGGCGCTATCGAATCGGCGCTGCTGACCGCCTACAAGCACACCCCCGGGGCCGATGAGCGCGCGCGAGTAGTGGTGAACCGCGACAATGGGATCGCCAATGTCCTTGTGCCGGTGGTGAACGAAGAGGACGAGGTCGTCTCGGAGCGCGATGACACCCCCGAGGGCTTCGGCCGCATCGCCGCCCAGACCGCGAAGCAGGTCATCCTGCAGCGGCTGCGCGAAGCCGCCGACGAGGTCAACTACGGGGAGTACTCCGGCAAGGAGGGCGACATCGTCACCGGTGTCGTCCAGGCCCACGGCGAGCGCAACGAGCGCGGGATCGTCACTGTGGACCTCGGCAAGATCGAGGCCACCCTGCCCCTCAACGAGCAGGTCCCCGGTGAGAACTACGAGCACGGCAAGCGCATCCGCGCGATCGTCATCCAGGTGAACCGCACCGCCCGCGGTCCCCAGATCACGTTGTCGCGCACCCACCCCGCCCTGGTGAAGAAGCTGTTCGCGTTCGAGGTGCCCGAGATCGACGAGGGCGCCGTGGAGATCCCGGCGATCGCACGTGAGGCCGGTCACCGTTCCAAGATCGCGGTGCGCGCCACAACGAAGGACGTCAACGCGAAGGGCGCGTGCATCGGCCCGATGGGCTCGCGCGTGCGCGCGGTCATGAGCGAACTCGGCGGCGAGAAGATCGACATCGTCGACTGGGACGCCGACCCCGCACGGTTCGTCGCGAACGCCCTCTCCCCGGCGAAGACCCTGTCGGTGCGGGTCGTGGACGAGGCGACACGGTCCACTGAGGTGATCGTCCCGGACTATCAGCTTTCGCTCGCGATCGGCCGCGAAGGCCAGAACGCCCGTCTCGCCGCGCGCCTCACGGGGTGGCGGATCGACATCAAGTCCGACGCGCACGTCTCCGGCGGCGCCAAGGAGGAGACCGGCCCGGCCGGTGGCGGTCGGCGGTCCGGGAGGTAGACTGAACATCGGATCGCAACGTGACGCAGCGGTAGTCCGCACTTGTGTGGGGTGCCGCAGACGCGCATCGGCCGCCGAGCTCCTGCGCGTCGTCGTTCAACGCTCTGAGGGTTCCCCGAACCGCCTGGTTCCGGACCCGCAGCGCCGCCTCAGCGGCCGCGGAGCCCATGTGCACCACGACCTGAACTGCCTTGAACAGGCAGTTCGCAAGCGTGCGTTCGCCCGAGCCCTCAGAATCGAGGGAGCGGTAGACGTTGGAGCGGTGCGAACCCATGTCGAGTCGGAGTCGGCCGAGAGGCCGACTCCCGCACACGAAGCAGGTAGAGACCGAATGAAGACCACGCGATGAAGTTCTTCGAATGAACGCGTTGCTAGTCGGTAGATAAGGTCGGCGGGCGCTGCCCGTACGACCTCGAATTGAGGAGTGCAGTGGCAGCAAAGCCCCGCGTACATGAACTTGCCAAGGAACTGGGCACGACGAGCAAGGAACTGCTCGCCCGCCTCGGGGACATGGGCGAGTTCGTGAAGTCAGCGTCGAGCACGGTCGAGGCCCCGGTGGCGCGTCGACTGCGGCAGGAATACGACGCCGCACAGGGCGCCCAGTCCGCGCCGGCGCCGAAGACGGCGCCGACGCCCGAGCCCGCCAAGGCGGCGGCCCCCAAGGGCCCGCGCCCGGCGGCACCGAGCCCGTCCAAGATCATGCAGGCCAAGGTCGAGGCCAAGGACGCCAAGACCGAGGCGAAGGCCGAGGCCGAAGCGAAGAAGGCCGTGAAGAAGGCCGCCCCGAAGCCGGGCGCGGCCGCGCCGAAGCCCGGACCCAAGCCAGTCCCCGCGCCGGCCCCGGCCGCCCAGCCCACGAGCGCCCGCGACATCGAGGTGGCCGCGGAGCAGAAACGCGCCGAGGAGCTGGTCAAGCGCCAGCAGGAGCAGGCCGAGGCCGCCAAGCGCGCCGCCGCCGCTCCGAAGCCCGGCCCCAAGCCCGCTCCGGCCGCCCGTCCCGGCGCCCAGTGGGACCTGCGCTGCGAGCTGCGCGAGCACATGGCCGCTTGGCTGGCGAAGCATCACCCCGACTGCATCCCCGACCCGAGCTG
>NZ_JBFAMQ010000001.1:497114-532051 GCF_040674615.1 Glycomyces sp. NPDC049804 | reverse complement strand
GGCTCCCCCCCCCCCCCCCCCCCCGCACGCCGGCTCAGCCGCCTCGGCAAGCCGGCAGGCCGATCCGGCGTCAAGCGCGCTAGGCGACCTCGATGACGAACTTTCCCCGATGTTCGCCGGCCGCGAGCTTCGCGAACGCCGCCGGCGCCTCCTCCAGCGGGAACACCCGGTCGATCACCGGCGCCGCCGATCCCTCGACGACCAGTGCCGTGACCGCTTCCAGGTCCTCGCGGGACTGCGGCACTGCGAGCACCCGCACGCGCTTGCGCACCGCCCAGCCGATCGGCGCGCCCGCCAGGAGCGTCGCCAGCAGGATCCGGGCGTGCCCGCCGACCATCACATACGATCCGCGCCGGCGCAGCGCCCGATGCACGCGGTGCGGCGGGCGGTGTGCCACCAGGTCGATCACCAGGTCATAGGAGTCCCGGCGGTCGGCCCAGTCCTCCGACTCATAGCCGATCACCGCGTCGGCCCCGATACCGAGCAGGTAGCGCCCCTTCGCCGCCGAGTCGACCGCCGTCACCTCCGCGCCGCAGTGCTTCGCCAGCGCGACCACGAACGCGCCGCCCGCCCCGCCCGCGCCGTTCACCAGGACCTTGTCGCCGGGCCGCACCCCGCGGGTCGCCCTGTAGGCGATGCACCCCGCCTGCGGGATCGCCGCCGCCTCCACGAACGACAGCCCGGACGGCTTGCGCGACAGCAGTTTCGGCGGCGTGGCCACGTACTCCGCGAGGCCTCCGCGGTACCCCGCGAGCTCCCCGAACACCTCATCGCCGGGCTGGAACTCGCTCACCCCTGCCCCGACCGCCGCCACGACCCCGGCTATGTCCGAGCCCGGCACCGGGTGCCGCGGCCGCCGGAGCCCGCCGATGCGCGAGTACGCCGGACTCCCCGCCAGGTTCTCCCGGTCCAACCCGTTGAGCGACACCGCCTTGATTCTGACCAGCACCTCGCCATCGGCCGGCACCGGATCGGGGAGCTCCCCGACGCGCAGATCGGCGGCGGTTCCGTACCGTTCCTGGATCACGGCTCGCATGGAGGGCTCCCGGGGCGTAGTAGCGACTCACTCCAGAGTAGACCGCACCTCAGCGCCGCGCGGAACGCCTGCAACGTGAGGGCCGCTGATGACCGGTTGGGGACTGGCACAGGCGGTCGCAAGTGGCCTCGTCGATCCATTGAAAACTCGACGGGCACCCTTGGCCTGCATGGCATGACATCCGCGAGGACACCCAGCCGGAGTCAGCATCACCGGTGACGCTTCCGTTCGGAGAGGGACCAGGGGGGCGGTGTCACTTGGCACGAGTACCCGGCGGTCAGGAACGCCGGGGCGGCGTTCGGGCCGGGCTATTCGGCGGGTGTGAAGTAGTGCTGCTCGGCGTCCTGGAGGCTGAAGAGGTACCGGGTGGGCAACTCGCCGCGCAGGAGCTTGAGCAGGGCGCTCGTCGCGGGCCCGGGGAGGAATTCCCAGGTGCCGCTTCGCGCCGGATCGACGGCGATCTGCCAGGAGGCGGGGTCGGTCCCTTCGCGCACGGTCCAGTAGAGATTGAAGCCCAGGCTGGAAGCGGCCCACAGTACCGGCCTGACCCCGGGCTCGTTGAAGACCTCGGGCTTGGTCAGCTCGTCGGGGACGAACTCGAGTTCGTCCTCCCAGATCATCTCCAGCTCTTCGGCCCGCTGGAAGTGGCGTCCGACCTGGTCGAGGTAGACCGGGGTGGCGAACGGCGCCAGGAGCAGCGTGTCGTGGCCGATCCTGCCCGGGCCGATGGCGTCCACCAGCTCCCGGAAGTCGGCCGGGATCGTGACGCCGAGGGCGCGGTTCGGGGCCTCCCAGTCGATGGGCGGGCCCTGACGGGTTCCCGCGCCGATCAGGCTGCGGATCTCGTCTGCATCGCTCATTCGCCCGACTTCCTAGGGACCGTTGCCCGAGCCGGCCGGGGGCGGCGTGTAGCCCGCCGGCGGCGTGTTCTAAATGGTAACCGGGTGGCCGGTGGTGCCCTTCGGGTGCTCCAGCGGAATCGGGTTCCCGTTGGAGTCGTGGAACTCGATCGTGACGCTGTCGGGGATGCCGCCGCTGGAACCCGGCGGGTAGTTCGGGGTGACCGAGTAGGTCACGTCCTCGTTCGGATGCGCCCGCAGGTACGCGGCGAGCTGGTTCTCGACGCGCCGCATCGTCGGCGAGTTGACGCTGTTGTACAACGGGACGAAGTTGCGCGCGTCGTTGTTGGAGCCGCCGAACTGGGCACCGGGGAGGTGGCCCTTCTGGTGCCAGTTCGGGTCGTTGTCGGGCGGGACGCCCTGACGGCTGGTGGGCGCGGTGTCGTGCTTGGTGGCCTCGCGGACGTCGTTGTTGAAGGTGATGCTGATGCCGGTGGCGCGGCCGTGCTCGTCCAGATCGCCGTAGTTCGGCTGGTACTGGGTGGACTGCTGGTCCCACTTGCGGTCGTCGTTGGTCGTCGCGGTCGTTGAGACGGCGACGTCACCGACTATGTATTGACATGTAACAATCTCCTGGGTCATCATGAACGCCTCAAACCGGCTCAGGATCGTGCAAACGGACTCGAGACCGGTGCCCCCAACCTTTTAGGAGGAGTCGAGATGTCCTCAAGGATGAGCGTCTCCCTCACGCGCCTGCTCACAGGCGCCGTCGCCGCGTTCTGCATCGCCCTGGCTTCGACGCTGGTCGCGGCCTCGCCGGCGCAAGCCGCCTCGACCTGCGCCTCGGGCGGCACCGTCGCCATGGGCAAGTACTACGTCACCAACAACCTCTGGGGCGCCGGCTCCGGTTCCGGTTGGCAGTGCTCCTGGGACTCATGGCAGTCAGGGGACACGATCGGTTGGGGCACGAACTGGAACTGGAGCGGGCAGTCGAACGCCGTCAAGAGCTACAGCAGCGTCGTCCTCGGCTGGCACTGGGGATGGCAGCGTCCGGGCACCGAACTGCCGGTGCGGATCTGGGACAACCGAAGCATCCCGACCACCTGGAACTACTCGGTGAGCGGGTCGGGCACGATGAACGTCGCCTACGACCTGTGGCTGCACACGCAGTCGAATCCCGACTCTTCGAGCACCCCGACCGATGAGATCATGATCTGGCCCTACCGGTCCGGCGGGGCGGGCCCGGCGGGCACGTACCAGACGACGGTCAACATCGGCGGCGCCAACTGGGACCTCTACCGCGGCTGGATCAACGCGGGGAACGGGAACGGCTGGAACGTCTACTCGTTCGTGCGGACTTCGAACACCACCTCGGTGAGCCTCAACCTGCGCGACTTCGTCAACGACCTGGTCTACAACCGGCAGTGGCTGAGCAACAGCAAGTACCTGACGAGCATCCAGGCGGGCACCGAGGTCTTCGTGGGCAGCGGCCAGCTCGACACCAACTCGTACTGGGTCGACGTCCAGTAGCGGTGAATGCCGGGGCGGGTCCGCGACAGCGGGCCCGCCCCGCTTCCATGCGGCGACTACGTCTCGACATGAAACCAACCCGCCGCTCTGCGGCGCCGGACGCGAGGAGTCGGTGCGGGCCGGTTCGCCGGCCTTGACGTGTCGAGGCGGCCCTCGCGGGTACTCCCCGGGCGAAAGCGACTTCGACGACGCGAGGGGGATTCCATGACGAGTGGCGACACCGGCCGTATCACCGGCACACCCGACAAGGACTACAACATCATCTGGTTCGTGGAGGCGTGCTTGAGCAACGCCCTGCGGCTGGAGACGTACATCGAGGACGCCGAGCGCGCGGGCGACGACGAGTTGGCGGCGTTCTTCCAACGCGCCCAGGCGGCGAGCCGCAAGGGCGCCGAGGAAGGCAAGGCGCTGCTGGCGAAGCGGCTCAACGGCTGACCGGATGATCCACGCCCGAGGCGACTTCTCGGGCAGACGCTGAAGGCGGTCTTCAGGCGACGTCGAGGACCGTCTTCAGCCAGCCGTCTTCGCGGCGGTCGAAGGTCTGATACGCCGCGACGGCGTCAATGGGCGGCTCGTGCCGGGTGATGAACGCGGTCGGGTCGACCGTGCCTTCGAGCACGAGGTCGAGGAGTCCGGGCAGGTAACGGCGGTGGTTGCAGTTGCCCATCTTGACGGTGAGGTTCTTGTTCATGGCCGCACCGATCGGGAAGCTTCGGAAGCCCGCCGGATAGACCCCGACGACGCCGATGCTTCCGGCCTTGGCCGCGGCGTCGACGGCCCATTGCAGGGCGAGGCTCGGCGCGTCGCCGGGGATCCACTGCGCTCCACCGGGATCGCCTTCCGGTGCGGCGGCGGCCCTCTCCCGTTCGAACCGTTCAGCGTCCGCTGCGGTCGTCTCGGCGGCAGGACCGGACCTCGGTCGCTCGGCGTCCACGCCGACCGCTTCGATGACGCGGTCGACGCCGATCCCGCCGGTGAGTTCCTTGGCCGCCGCGACCGGGTCCTCCTCGTTGAAATCGATCGTCTCGGCGTTCTGCTCGCGCGCTTTGTCGAGCCTGGAGGCGATGCCGTCGACGACGAGCACGCGTCCGGCGCCTTGCCGCTTCGCCGCGGCGACGGCGAACTGGCCCACCGCCCCCGCGCCCAGTACCAGGACGCTGTCGCCCGGTCCCACTTCGGCGAGTTCCGCCCCGAACCATGCGGTGGGGAACATGTCCGAGAGAAGGATCGCCTGGTCGTCGCTCACCGCGTCCGGGATGCGGACCAGGCTCGTCGCCGCGTACGGCACGCGCGCGTACTCGGCCTGCAGGCCGTCGACCGGTCCGGTGGACTTCGGGCCGCCGAAGAAGCAGGTGCCGGCAGCGGGGCCGTTCGGATTGGCGGTGTCGCATTGCGCGTAGTAGCCGGCCCGGCAGTAGGAGCAGGTGCCGCACCCGATGGTGGAGGTCACCACGACGCGGTCGCCGGGGCTGAAACCGCGCACGGCGGGTCCGGTCTCCTCGACCACGCCGACGGCCTCGTGTCCGAGAACGGTGCCTTCGGCCATGTCCGGGACCGTTCCGCGCACCATGTGCAGGTCCGTGCCGCAGATCGCGCTGCGGGTGATCCGAATGATCGCGTCGGTCGGTTCCTGGATCTTCGGATCCGGCACCTGGTCGAGCCTGATGTCTCCGATTCCATGCCACACCACGGCCTTCATAGCGCTCCCCCTCGTGCTGAATGCAGTGGGAGGAGGCCTACCCCGCCGCGGACGCGGTTATGCGCGGCGATCGCGGTCGATCAGATGCGGAACCGCCGGCGGGCGTCATAGTGCATGGGGGCGGCAGGCTTACGCGGTCGGGCGTTCGAAGGTCAGGACTCTAGTGGTCGTGCCGTCGTCCTCGGCGATGTCGCGGACGTGCTCGAAGCCGAGCCGCTTCATGACCGCGAGCGAGGCGGTGTTGGGGTCGGCGACGGTGGCGTGGACTCGGTCGAGGCCCAGCACGTCGAAGCCGTAGTCGATGATCGCTTGCGCGAGTTCGGTGCCGAGGCCGCGGCCCCACGCGTGGTGGGCGAGCGCGTAGATGAGCTCGTGCCCGCCGGACTCCTCGGTGGGTTTGATCTCGGCGTGGCCGACGAAGACGCCGTTCTCGCGCACGGCCCAGACGTCGAACTCGTCGACCGCGTAGACCTTCGTGAAGATGCGGCCGAACAGCGCCCGGTCCTCCTCCTCGGACTGGGGGCCGTCGCCCATCCACTGCGAGACGCGGGTGTCCTGGAAGAGGGCGACGAAGTCCGCTTCGTCCGCGGTCGCATACGGTTCGAGGAGCAGGCGTTCGGTCTTGAGGACTGGTGTCATGGGCGGGATGCTCTCATAGGTCGGGTGACGGGGCAATCGAGTTGCGGAAGTCGCGGTAACCGGGCCCGTCCCTCGAGGCGGGCCCGGAGGCTTTCGGTCGCGGGGTGGGCCAGGTCTTCGCACACGGCGAGGGCCGCTTCCCAGGCCCGGCGGGCTTCGCGGGGGGCGCCGGCGGCGTGGTGGGTCTCTCCCAAGTGGATGAGGACTTCGGCTTCGCCGGGACGGAAGCCGAGTTCGCGGAAGCGGGCGAGGGCGTGCTCGTACTCGGCGACGGCTCGCGCATGGTCACCGAGGTGGTGGTGGACGGTGGCGATGTCGTCCCGGACCGCGTTCTCGCTGACGGGGTCGCCGAGGGCGCGGAAGAGCTCGACGGCCTGCTCGCAGTGGGGAAGCGCGGCGGCGTACTCGCCGGCGACGAGGTGGTGGTAGCCGATCGCCTGGAGGGTGCGGGCCTGGCCCATCCGGTCCCCGGAGGACCGGAACAGGGCGAGGGCGCGCCGGGTGGCGTCGAGCGCTTCGGGGAGGCGGCCCTGGCGTCGCAGGAGGCGGCCGCGGAGGTGGTGGACGTGTGCCTGGCCGCGCTGGTCGCCGCTGCTCTCGCACGAGGCGAGTGCGCGGTCGAGGTGGGCGTGCGCCTCGGGGAAGCGCCCCAACCGGGTGCAGGTCTGTCCGAGGTCGCGGAGCGCGCGGGCCTGCGCGGCGGTGTCGCCGAGCCGGGTGGCCGCGGCGAGGGCCCGCTCGCTGAGGACCGCGATCTCCGGCCAGCGGCCCTGCCGGTTGAGGTAGTTGAGGAGCGTCCACGCGAGCTGCCAAGCGTGGACGTCGAAGCCGAGCGCGGCGGCGTGCTCGACGGCGGCGAGCAGGACGGGCCCTTCGGCGGCGAACCAGCGCATCGCGGCGTCGCCGTCCGCGATGACCTCGGGTGCGATCTCGGTGGGGGGCAGGCTGATCGGCTCGCGGGACGGGTCGAGCAGCCGATCGCAGGCGAACGCGGTGTGCAGGTAGTGGTCGAGTACGCCCCGCGCCGCCGCGTCGCGTTCGTCGGGCGCCTGCGCGGCGAGCTCGATCGCGAAGGCGCGCACCAGGTCGTGGAGTCCGTACCGGTGGTCGGGCGTGTGCAGGAGGAGGCTGGCCTCGACAAGTTCGGCCAGCGCCGCCCGGATCGCGGGAAGGCCGCTGCGGGCGGCGCTCGCGGCGGCGAGCGCGGAGCAGTCGGGTCCGGGGTGGACGGCCAGGAGCCGGAGCAGCCGCGCCGCCTCGGGGCTCAGCTGCCGGTAGGACCAGTGCAGGAGGGTCCTGGGGTCGGTCGCGGGGTCGGCCGCGCCGAGACCGTCGAGCAGCGTCCCGGCGCTGCCGAGTTCGTCGGCGAGGACCGCGAGCGGGTCGCCGGGCCGGGAGGCCGCGTTCGCCGCCACGAGCGACAGCGCGAGCGGCAGGCCGTTGCAGGCGTCTGCGATGCGTTGCACTGCAAGGGGATCGGAGGCGAGCCGTTCGGTCCCGAGCCGGCCGGCGAGGAGCGTGCGCGCCTGCGACCCGTCCATGGCCTCGAGCGGCACGACCAGCGCCGCGGTCGAGGCGATCAGGCCGGTGAGGCGGTTGCGGCTGGTGACCACGACCGCGCAGTCGGGCGCGCCGGGCAGCAGCGGCCGCACCTGCGCGGGGTCCCTGGCGTTGTCCAGGACGATGAGGATCCGCCGGTCCGCCAGCAGCCTCCGGTAGCGCGCCGCCCGCGCTTCGGTGCCGACCGGCAGGCTCGGCGGTGCATCGCCCAGCGCCTCGAGGAACGTCCGCAGCACCTCCCCCGGGTCCGCCGGGGTCTCAACGGGTCCGAAGCCCCGCAGGTCGGCGTACAACCGCCCGTCGGGAAATTCGTCGGCGGCCCGATGCGCCCAGTGGACGGCGACCGCGGTCTTTCCCATGCCGGCGCTCCCGGAGACGACCGCGATCCGGGCCGGCGCAGCGGGGTCCGCGATCGTGTCGAGGAGCTTCAGCTCCCGGTCCCTGCCGCTGAAGACGCGCAGCCCGAACGGCAGCAGGTCGACCGGCGCGGCAGTCGGCGCGGGCGTGGGGCGCGGCTCGTCGGACCCGATGCGGCCGTTGAGGATCCGGTGGTGGACCTCCTGGAGTTCGCGGTCGGGTTCGGCGCCCAGTGCCTCGACGAGGAGTTCACGCGTGCCGCGGTAGACCGCGAGGGCCTCGCCGCGCCGTCCGGACCGCGCGAGCGCGAGCATGAGCTGGGCGGCGAGGTGTTCCCGCAGCGGCTGCTGCGCGAGGAGCGTGCGCAGCTCGCCGATGAGCGCGGCGTGCGCTCCGAGGTCCATCTTGAGGTCGATGTGCTGCTCGGCGGCCTGGTCGAGGCGTTCCTGCAGTGCCGTCCGCAGCCCGTCGAAGCGAACGCCGGCGACGACGTCCTGGAACGGCTCGCCGCGCACGAGTGCCAGCGCCCGCTCCAGTGACGCGGCGGCGTCGGCGGTGCGGTCCTCGTCGCGGGCTCGGCGGGAGAGCTCGACGTGCCGTTCGAAGTCCCACAGGTCGAGCTCGCCGGGTTCGACGTGGATGAGGAAGCCCTGGTCGTACCGGATCCGCGGCGAACCGTCGGCGGTGTCGCCCAGCAGGTTCCGCAGTTTCGAGACGTAGCTGCGCAGATTGGGTTCGGCGGACGGGGTCGGCTCGTCCCAGGCCAGTTCGATCAGGCGGGAGCGGCTGACGGTCCGGTTCGGGCTGGCGAGGAGCGCCGCCAGGACCGCGCGCTGGCGCGGGCCGCCGAGCCGCAGCAGGCGCCCCTCCGACTCCGCCTGAAGCGGTCCCAGCACCCGGAAGCGCATGGCGCACAGGTTAACAGCTCCCGATTCCGAACAGCACAGAACACTGTGGCCGACACCCTCCGTGAGCAGGGCGTCCGCCTGCGTGGGCGTGGCGCGTATGCGCTTCGTATGCAGGGCTTGTACCGGCCGGTACCTACGCTGACGGAGGCCGGTTCCCTCCTTCGACCGGCCGGAAGGGAAGGCACCTCCATGCCGAGCATCTCTGTGAAGCGGTTGAGCGCCAGGACGATCGTCCTGTCCTCCGTCGCGTTCACGGTCGTCGCGGTCACGGCCGGCGCCGCTTGGGCGGCGATCACCGACAACATGTACCCCACCCCGTACGCGAACCTGGGCTGCTACAGCGAGAGCGGCCCCGACGGCAACATCTCCTGCCAGACCGACAACGCCCAGCTCACGTACTACATGGACAGTGCGGGGACCAACGAGCTGGAGGCCGAGGACCGCCGGGTCGTCATCGACGTCATGTCGGACATCGCCGCCCCCACGGACTTCACGGTCACCCTCGACACGACGCCCGAGTTCTCGGGCAGCTCCGAGACCGACATCGTCTACGAGGAGAGCGGCATCGGCGTCCCCTCGGGCTCCGACGGCGTCACCTTCTGCAACAACGCCGCCAGCGACCTGCGCTGCGACCAGCAGTACATCCGCATCCTCGGCGGCGGCAACTACGTGCAGGGCCTCACCTGCCACGAGACCGGTCACGCCGTGGGCCTCGTGCACGGCAACCAGGGGTCGCCCGCAGCTGAGCAACCGGGACGAGCGGCTCGGGTGCATGGAGACCCCGGTCAGCGCCGACGAGGTCCTGCAGGACAACAACGTCGACAACATCAACGCGACCTACTGAGGAGGACCCCATGCGCACCCGCACCCGTATCGCAGCGGCGGCCGGCATCGTCGCTTCCGCCTCCGTCACCGGCATCGCCGTCGCGGCGCTCGCCGCGCCCGCGGTCGACGGCCGGGCCGCCGTCGAACCCGATGTGCTGCTGGCCCACGGCAGCGACCACCTTCCGAGCGTGACGGCGACCGACTGGGTCACCTACGCCGACCACGTCCTCGTCGTCGAAGCCGTCGCCGAGGAGACCGTCCCGCCGTCCGAGAGCGAGCTCGATCGCGGCGAGGGCATCATCGGCCGCGTCGTCTCGCTGGAGGTCCAGGACGTCCTGTGGTCGCGGGAGGGCGCCCCGCAGGCGGCCCCCGAGACGTGGGACTACTCGGCCCTCGGCTGGCACTTCGACGGGGGCGACCCCGACGACGCCGTCGAGATGGCGCTGGCCGACTTCCCCCGTGTCGAGGTGGGCCACCGGTACGTGATGGCGATCCGCTGGGAGGAGGCCGTCTGTTCCCCCGGCGACCACCTCCCGGCCCAGTGGCGCAGCCTCGGCGAGGGATCGGAGATCCCCTTCGACGACGGCACGCTCGGCAACGGCGAGTCCGAGGGGACCGTGCAGGACGCCGAGGCCTTCGCGGCCGCCACCGACTTCCACGCCGACGAGGGCGTCGAGGAACTCTTGGCCGGTGAGGGCGCCGACGCGCTCGTCGCCGTCCTGGAGTCCGCGAGCCCGGACGCCGCCGCGCAGTCCGAGCTGCAGACGTTCGCCGCCGCCGCATCCTGCGAATGACCTGAAAGGACCATGTCTTGAAACGCTTCTCCGACCGGTTGGGGCGCAGGATGAACCGCGCCGCCTATCGCCTCTCGATGCTCCTGGCGGCCGCCGCGATCGCGGTGTTCGCCCTGCCCTCGGCGGCCATGGCTGAGGCCAACTACTACGCCGACTGCGAGCTCGAACGCGTGATCTGCGCGTACGGCGAGCGCGTCGGCCTCCCGCAGGGCGAGTGCATGACCACGAGCAGCACGTACCACAGCACCCAGGTCTGCGTCGACTACAGCGGCGACCACGTCTACGTCAGGGACGGCCAGGCCGACGGCTACGGCGCGGCGGCCATCGTGTACTCCGACAACGGCGTCGCCCACCGCTGGTGCGCCAACGCCGAGGGCGCCGGAACCTGGGTCCACTGCAACTTCAACTGGGTGGAAGAGGGCGACCACGCCGTCGCCGGCGGCTACATCGTCCAGTACTACGACGAGCGGATGACCCAGCTCTGGTGGTGGAACGGCAAATAGTCCCACCTCCTTGCAGAGAGCCCCGGCCTTCCAGGCCGGGGCTCTCTCGCGTGCCCGACGCCCCGCCTCAATCCGTCGACTACTTAGTTCCATCATTTGACAAACGAAGCGATGGCTGCGTACCGTACTCACGGCAGTTCAAAAATCGACATTTCTCGATTTATGATACGGCCCGACATCAGCGCCCCGGCATCGTCCATGTCGGCATCCGACTCGCCGGCGCCGCCGCGAGACGCGGACGGCCCGGCGCCCTCTCCACGAGGAAGGAACACGCACTTGTCCACGCTCCTCCCATGGCGCCGCCGCGCGGCGGCGGTCTTCGCGATCGCCCTCGCGCTGGCCTCCGCGGTCGCGGTGTTCATGGCACCCAAGGCGGCACAGGCCGCCCAGCTCACGCAGATCACGAACTTCGGGAACAACCCCGGCAACCTCCAGATGTACGTGTACCGGCCCGACAACGTCGCCGCGAACCCGGCGATCGTGGTGGCCAACCACTGGTGCACCGGATCGGCGCTCGACTTCTACAACGGCACGCAGTACAACGAGCTCTCGGAGCAGTACGGCTTCATCGTCGTCTACCCGTCGGTCACCCGCTCCAGCAAGTGCTTCGACGTCGCCTCGCAGGCCTCGCTCGACGGCTCGGGCGGCGACTCGGCGAGCATCAAGTCCATGGTGGACTATGTGGTCGCCAACTACGGCGCCGACCGCAACCGCGTCTTCGCCACCGGCGTCTCCTCGGGCGCGATGATGACCAACGTCCTGCTCGGCGCCCACCCCGAGGTCTTCAAGGCCGGTTCGACGTACGCCGGCGTCCCGTTCACCTGCTTCGCGACCACCAACGGCTCGGAGTGGAACTCCGATTGCGCGCAGGGCCTGATCAACCGCACCCCGCAGCAGTGGGGCGACGCGGTCCGGAGCGCCAACCCCGGATACAACGGCCCGTGGCCTCGCATGCAGGTCTGGTTCGGCACCGAGGACGACGTGCTCCGGTACCCGAACTTCCAAGAGCAGATCGACCAGTGGACGAACGTCAACGGCACCGACCAGACCGCCGACTACACCGACACGCCGGAGCCGAACTGGACCCGCACCCGCTACGGCGGCACCGGCGGCCAGGCCCCGGTCGAGGCGATCAGCATGGCGGGCGTCGACCACGGCCTGCCCGTGCGCGAGCTCGAGACGCTGCGCTTCTTCGGCCTGACCGGCCAGGCGTCGAACACGAACGCGATCGTGGGCGCCGCCTCCGGCCGCTGCCTGGACAACCCGGGAGGCTCGACGACGAACGGGACGCAAGCGGTGCTGTGGGACTGCAACGGCGGCGCCAACCAGTCCTTCACCCGCACCTCGGCCGGTGAGCTGAAGGTCAACGGCAAGTGCCTCGAAGCGTCCGGCTGGGGCACGGCCAACGGCACCAAGGCCGTCATATGGGACTGCACGGGCGGCGCGAACCAGCGCTGGAACGTGAACTCGAACGGCACCGTCATCAACGTCCACAACGGACTCTGCCTGGACGCGACGGGCGCGGCGACCGCCAACGGCACCCCGATCATCCTCTGGGCCTGCAGCGGCACCTCCAACCAGAGCTGGAGCCTTCGCTAACGGTTCGCGAGCCGAGGGGGCGCCGGTCTTCGGATCGGCGCCTCCCTTGCGCGGCTCCCCAACTGGGAGCCCCACAGTTGATTCACCTGTGCAACAAAGTCCTCCCCTGCGGGTGGGCTCACGCGCCGCCTCGAGTCGCCTCCATCTCAGCGACCTTGAGTTCCCCTCGCGCCGAACCAGGGCCGACTTAATTTCGTTGGTTGACAAACTAAGTCAACGCTGCGTAGTGTGCTGCCCAGTAGTCCAGAGATATGCATCCCTCGATGCAACCGTCGGAATCCCCTCTGGACCCAGCACAAAGGAGAATTCGTGCGACGACGCACCTTCGCAGCCTCCCTCGGAGCAGCCGCGGTCGTGGCCGGCACCCTGCCCGGCACGGCCTTCGCCAAACCCGGCCAGCAGTGCCCCGATGCCTACACCTGGAAGCACGTCCGCGTCAACTGCGGCGGCTTCGTCCCGGGCATCATCTTCAACGAGACCGAGCCGAACCTCATCTACGCCCGCACCGACGTCGGCGGCGCCTACCGCTGGCAGGAGGAGACGCGGACCTGGAAGGCGCTGACCGACTGGGCGCCCCGCGCCAAGTGGGGCTACCAGTACGTGGTCTCCATGGCCTCCGACCCGGTCGAGACCGACCGCGTCTACGCCGCCGTCGGCGCCTACACCATCTCCTGGGACGGCAACAACGGCGCGATCCTCTACTCCGACGACAGGGGCGAGACCTGGGGCATCGCGGAGCTGCCGTTCAAGCAGGGCGGCAACATGCCCGGCCGCGGCATGGGCGAACGCCTCGTGGTCAACCCGGCCGACAACAGCGAGCTGTACCTCGGCACTCCCAGCGGGAACGGCCTGTGGCGCTCGAAGGACTACGGCCGCACCTGGGCGAAGGTCGAGTCCTTCCCCAACCCCGGCAACTTCGTCGTCAACCCCGACAACGAATACCTCTCCGACAACGTGGGCATCCCCTGGATCGACTTCGACCAGATCGGCGGCAAGATCTACGTGGGCGTGGCCGACCCGGCCGACCCCCTCTACGTCTCCGAAGACGGCGGCGCGACCTGGCAGCCCGTCCCCGGCGCGGCCGCCGCGCTCGGCGACGCCGACGGCAACCGCACCATTCCCAAGCAGTCCGCTGTGGACAACACCAACGGGTACCTGTACGTCATCACCAGCCACGACCCCGGCCCCTACAACGGCGGGCCCGCCTCCGGCCGCGGCGGCAAGCTCATGCGCCTGTCGACCCAGACCGGCGAATGGACCGACGTCACCCCGCCCTACAACCCCGGCCGCCCGATCCCCGGCTTCGGCGGGCTCACGGTCGACCGCCAGAACCCCGGCACCCTGATGGCGTCCACTTGCAACAACTGGGGTCCCGACGAGATCCTGTTCCGCTCCAAGGACTCCGGCGCCACCTGGTCGCTCAGCTGGGACCTCGTCAGCGAGAACGAGCGCACCGACCGGTTCGACATGGACAGCACCGGCTCCCCGTGGCTCACCTGGCTCAGCACCGACAACGGGGCCTCGTACGCGGTCAAGCACGGGTGGATGATCGAGGCGTTCGCGATCGACCCGCACAACTCCGACCGCATCATGTGGGGCACCGGCGCGACCGTCTGGGGCACCGAGGAACTGACCAAGTGGGACGCCCAGGGCGAGCTCATCGGCGAGAACGAGGCAGGCGAGCGCGTCGCGCTCCCGATCGAGAAGTTCACCGTCGGCGTCCGCGCCGAAGGCATCGAGATGACCGCGGTCCGCGACCTCGCCGCGCTCGGCGGGGCCCTCGTCTCGGCCAAGGGCGACGTCAACGGGTTCGTCCACACCGACCTCGACCAGGCCGTGCCGATGTTCCGCAAGGACTGGAGCGGCTTCAGCCTCGACTATGCCGCATCGAACCGGAACATCGTCGTCGGCAGCGGCGACGCGCACAACGGCTCCGGGCATGTCACCTTCTCCACCGACAAGGGGCAGACCTGGCAGGACACCACCCGGCTCGAAGGCGCCCCGGACGGCGCCGGCGGCATCGTCGCGATCACCGCCGACGCCAAGGTGATCGTGTGGTCCCCCAACAGCAGCACCATCACCCCGGTCTACAGCACCGACCTCGGCAAGACCTGGAACCAGGTCCAGGGCCTCCCCGCCCGGGCGCGGGTCCGCTCCGACCGCGTCAACGGCTCGGTCCTCTACGCCTACTCCGGAGGCAAGTTCTTCCGCAGCACCGACGGCGGCAAGACCTTCGCCGACACGGGCGCGACCGGCCTGCCCGCCGACGGCGTCGACGACTTCCGCGTCGCGCCCGGCAAGCAGGGCCACGTCTGGCTCACCGGCCGCAGCGACAAGGCCGAGGTCCCGAAGGGCCTGTGGCACTCCAAGGACGGCGGCACCACCTGGACCCGCATCGCCGGGATCGACCTCGCGCTCGGCGTCGGCTTCGGCAAGGCCGCCACGCGGAAGGGCTACCCGGCGATCTACATCACGGCCACCATCGGCGGCCAAGAGGGCTTCTTCCGCTCGATCGACGGCGGCTCCACCTGGCAGCGCATCAACGACGACGCCCACCAGTGGGGCTTCGCCGGCAACGTCATCACCGGCGACCCCGAGATCTACGGCCGCGTCTACCTCTCGGCCCGCGGCATCGTGTACGGCGACATCGCCTGAGCGAGCGGGCCGCTCCTCGCGCCGAGGGGCGGCCCGCCGCCGATCCGGCGCGGCCCGCGCCGACACCCCCTCGGCCCTTTCCCGAAAGGAAATCCCTTGTCCGCAGTACTCCGATGGCGCCGCGGCACGGCGGCGGTCTTCACGATCGCGCTCGCGCTGGCGTCCGCTCTGGCGGTCTTCTTGGCCCCCAGAGCGGCCCACGCCGCGCAGCTGACCCAGATCACCGAGTTCGGGGAGAACCCCGGCAACCTCCAGATGTACGCGTACGTGCCCGACAACGTCGCGGCGAACCCGCCGATCGTGGTCGCGAACCACTGGTGCACCGGCTCGGCGCAGAACCTCTACGACTGGCTGCAATGGGACGAACTGGCGGAACAGTACGGCTACATCGTCGTCTACCCCTCGGTCACCCGCGCCAGCAAATGCTTCGACGTCGCTTCGCAGGCCTCGCTGACGGGCACCGGGGGCGACTCGGTGAGCATCAAGTCGATGGTGGACTACGCCGTCGCCAATTACGGTGGCGACCCCGACCGGGTCTTCGCCACCGGCATCTCCTCGGGCGCGATGATGACCAACGTCCTCCTCGGGGTCTACCCGGAGGTGTTCAAGGCCGGATCTGCCTACGCCGGCGTGCCGTTCACCTGCTTCGCGACCGACAACGGCTCCGAGTGGAACTCGGACTGCTCGAGCGGCACGATCGACCGCACCCCCGCGGCATGGGGCGACGCCGTCCGCAGCGCCAACCCCGGCTACGACGGGCCGTGGCCGCGCATGCAGACCTGGCACGGCACCGAGGACCAGGCGCTCCTCTACCCGAACTTCGGGGAGCAGATCGAGCAGTGGACCGACGTCCACGGCACCGACCAGGTCGCGGAGTTCACCGACCACCCGGAGCCCAATTGGACCCGGACCCGCTACGGCGGCACCGGCGGCCAAGCCCCGGTCGAGGCGATCAGCATGGAAGGCGTCGACCACGGCCTCCCCTACCAGCCCTTGGAGACCCTGCGATTCTTCGGCATCGCGTCGACCGATCAGGCCACCGGCGAGATCGCGGGCGAGGGCTCGAACCGCTGCGTGCACCTCCCCCGGTCGGGGACGGCGAACGGAACGCAAGCGGTGCTGTGGAAGTGCAACGGCAGCACCAAGCAGGCGTTCACCCACACCGCCGAGGGCGAGCTGCGCGTGAACGGCAAGTGCCTCGAGACGACGGAATCCGTTGCGGCCGAGGGCGCCAAGGCGGTGATCGGCGACTGCACGGGCGGCGACGACCAGCGCTGGAACGTCGACGCCGACGGCGCCATCATCAACGTCCACAACGGACTATGCCTGGACGCCTTCGGCGGCGGCGTCCTCAACGGCACCCCGCTCATCCTCTGGACCTGCAGCGGCGGCCCCAACCAGAGCTGGAGCATCCGCTAGCGCTTGCATGAACGGGCAGGGGCGCCGAACCGCCGGTTCGGCGCCCCTGCCTGTCGCGAGTCGGATTCGCCGCGGGGCCGCCGGAGCCTAGGCCCCGATGGCGTCCTGGGCCTTGGCGATGAGGTCGCGCATCTCGTCCTGCCACGCGTAGACCGCGCCCTCGATATCGAGGTAGTAGCGCAGCTGCGCCTGTTCCCAGCCGTGGGCTGCGGCCTCCCGGTAACCGGACTCGTCGCCGCATTCGGCGAAGTCGGTCGCCAGGTCACGTTCGAACTCGATCCAGCCGTCGACGTCGTCGGCGTCGGGGACGTCGGCGGGCGGGTCGGGCCAGCGCACGCCGGCGTCGGGGTACTCGTAGTGCGCGTACTCGCCCTCGCCGGCCTCGACGAGGTACGAGTGCACGAGGATCTCCCCCTCGTAGAACTCCCAGCCGTCCTGGCCCCGGTCGACGAGGCAGTCGAGGAACGCGACCTCGGCGTCCTCGGTCTCCTCGGCGTACCGCTCCTTCATGCGGGTCCAGTCCCCGTCGGGTTGACCGGGCCGCACCGAGTACTCGTCCTCGCCTTCCTCCAGCTCCCCGTAGACAGCCGCGATCATCTCGAGCCGGCAGCCGCCCACGGGAATGACGACGCCTTCGTCTTCGCCGCCGGGCGAGCCGTCCGCTTGGTCGCCCCCGATGAGGTCGGCGTGCAGCCACTCGGCCCAGGCTTGGCCGCCGTACGCGACGTACCAGGCGAACTGCTCCTCATCGGGGAGGGAGAAGAACTCGACGTGCTCTTGCTCCTCCTCGCCGAACTCGATGCTCTCCCAGCCGATCTCGGCCTGGAACGCCTCCCATTCGGCGTAGAGCGCGTCGCCGTCCTCGGCCGCCTGCGGGGTCGCGAGCCTCGTCCATTGCCAGAACCCGCGCCGCTGGGCGTCCTCTACGGTCGGCAGGAACCAGACGTAGGGCGGAGCGTCCAGGAAGGTCTCCCGCTCGGCCTGCGCCTCGGAGCGGAACTCCCACGGGTCGTGGACGGTGAACCCCTGCTTCTCCAGGCAGGCCTTGACGATGCGGTCCTCGGCGGCTTCGAGTTCGGCCGAGAGCCGCACGCTCTCGTTGTAGGTCTCGGTGAGCTGCTGCTCGTACTCGGCGAAGTCGAGGTCCTCCTCTTCGGGCTCGAACCACGAGCACCCGGCCGCGGCCAGCGGCAGGACGAGGACGGCGGCGATTCGCTTCCGGAACATGGCGGTCCTGACCTCTCGGAGGGGATGCGGTCAGGACGCCGCCGGCACCCCGATCGGTTGCATTCGTGCCGGCCGTGCACCAGGCGCCATCACCAGTCCGGGCCAAGCCCGTGTGCCGCGCCGGCTTCCGGCTCAAGACGCCGGATCGGCAGACGGCTCTGTCAGACCGCGCTGTGGTCGACCCAGACGTTGGCCTCGACATAGCTGCCGAGGTCGAGCGAGGTCGCAACGAGGAGCGGTGCCAAACCGCCGGGGATCGCCACGAGTCCGTCCTTGTCGAGAGGCAGTCCCGTCTAGCTGCGCCAGCGGTCGAGGCCGGCGGTCACCGTCGTCGATCGGCGGGCGATGCCGCGGAGGCGCCCTCCGGCCTTGACATGGGTTCGCAGCCAAGGATCTTGCGGGAGTCCGTCATCGCGGAGTCTGCCCGCGTAGTCGGCCATGTCCGTCCAAGGGTCGTTCGCTTTCAAGGGCGGCCGCAGCGGCGCGATGAACCGGTCGAAACCGCGGTCGCGCGCGAGCGTGCGCATGCCCGCCAGCGCCAGGCCCGACACGCCCTGCCGGGCGGCGTCGGGGTGTACGGCGATCTCCAACGCGCACAACGTATCGGGTTGGCGTTGTTCGAGGAGGTCGTCGATCGCCCAGATCAACACCTGCTCCCAGCCGCCGTCGGGGAACGGGTCGCGTCCTGCGACGGTCGCGTCGAGCGGGACCATCAGGCCGCGCGCGTGGCACTCGCCGTCGTCGTCCACGACCGCGATGCTCAAATCGCTCCAGTGGCGAAGGATGCGCGTGCGGGTGACGAGCTGCCCTGTGAGGTGCCCGGCCATGAACGCTCCGGCGTCATCGGGGTACGGAATCGCCATTGCGGCCTCGGCGATGGCGCTTCCCTCACTTAGGGGGACGACCTTCATGTGCGCCATTCAAACACACTGCGGTCAAACCGCTCTTGCGCGATCTCGGTGGCCTGGGCGGCCGCCCGCTTGCTACGTTCGGACGATGACGGAGAGCGCGCCGCTGATTCGGTCGGCCACCAGTGCTGATGCGGCCGAGCTGGCTCGGCTGCGGTGGGAGTTCAAGCTCGAAGAGGAGGCGGCCGCGCCCGGAGCCGGCGAGCGGGAGGCGTTCGTCGCCGACTGCGAGGCATGGCTGCGGGCTCGACTGGGGGGCGGTTGGAGGGCTTGGGTCGCCGAGGCGGCCGGGCGCGTCGTCGGGCATGTCTTCGTGTCGGTCGTGGAGCGGATGCCCTCCCCCACCGGCACCGACGCGCCGATCGGTTACGTCACCAATTTCTTCGTGGTCCAAGAGCATCGGGGCCGCGGGGTGGGCGCCAGGCTGCTGGAGGCGGTCAACGACCACGCCAGGACCGCACCGCTGTGCGCGTTGATCGTCTGGCCCTCGGAACGCAGCGATCCTCTGTACCGGCGCCATGGGTATGGACTCGGCGACGGCCTGCTGGAACAGCACCTCCTTCACGACTGACCGGATCGGTCAGGCGTGCCAGGAGGCGCCGATGTACTCGTCGGCGGTGTAGACGCAGAGAGCGAGGCCGCGGACCATGGCGGAGGGGTGGGCGCGGAGGCGGCGGAGGAGGTCGCGCCACGGGGCGGACCACTCGCTTTCGGCGGCGCCGCTCTGGATGATGGAGGCGGCGATGATCGCGGCGTGCGGGTCGTCGAGGTCGATCAGGGCAGTGGTGAACGGCAGTGTGTCGGGCTCATTGTCGTAGAGCATCCGCTCGTCGATCGCGTCGCCGATGAGCTTGGCCTCCACCGGGTCCTGGATGCGGTCGGCGAACGCGCGGAGGGTGCCGGGGGCGGCGTTCCAGTCGATGGTGTTGGCGAGGAGCCTGGTGCCGAGTCCGGCGGGCAGCCGCGGGACGACCGCTTCGACCAGGGGCCCGGGGATGGGCCGGTCTTCGTGCCGGGGCGCAAGGCAGGTGACGATGCGCTCGAGTCGTTGGCGCACGGGCAGGTCGCGGTCCTCTTCTGCGTTCGGCTGGTCTTCGGCGCGGGCGTTGAGGAGGTCGGCGGTGCGCAGGAGGGGCTCGGGGTCGCCGCCGGCGGCGGCGATGGCGCAGAGGGCGTTCATGGCCGCGGCCCAGACGTCGCCGGAGTCGAGGTCGGCGGCGAGGCCCACCAGGGCGTCGGCGGCTTCGGCGGCGTAGCCCGCCCAGCGGGCGAGGCCGTTCGAGCCGGCGACTTGGAGGCGCGGGTCGTCGTCTGCGGCCGCCCCGGCGAGCAGGTCGATGTAGCTGGTGCGGAACGGGACCGGGACCTGCTCGGGGGTGAGGGCGAGGACCACGGCGCCGACGTCGGGGCCGAAGCGGCCCGAGTCGGCGACCAGCGCCTGCGCCCAGGGCTCGGCGAGGCGTTCAGCGGCCACCGCCGCGACGGCTTCGCGGACGCTCGGGTGCAGGTCGGCGTCGGACCAGAGGTCCGAGAGGAGTCCGGCCGCGCCCGGCACGCGGTAGCGGGCCAGGACCCGGACGGCCTGCTTGCGGACGGTGACCTTGGGCGAGTTGAGAAGCCGCGCCGCCGAGGCGGCGATGACCTCGGGGCGGGAGGCGTGGGCGAGTCGTTCCATGACGGCGGCGGCCACGGCGGCGTCAGTGGAGTCGAGGTGGGCGGTCAGTGCCGCCCAGGCGTCGTCGACGGGGCTGACGCGGTGCAGCTCCGATACGGCGACGGCCCGCAGTCGGGCGCTGGCGCCGTTCAAGAAGGGCGCGAGCGCTTCGAGCGGCAGGTGCGGCAGTTGGGCGAGGACGCGGACGGCGTCGACCCGGGCGTGGTCCTGGCGCCGGTCGTCGCCTGCGATGCGCAGCAGGAGGGCCAGGTACGCGGACCGCGCGGCGGGCGGCCATGCGGCGAGCACGGCGGGGCTCCAGCGCCGGCAGAGTTGCTGCAGCGCTGCCGGCGTGGGTTCGCCGATCGCGGTGAACCAGGCCTGCAACAGGTCAGGGCGGTGCACGGCGAGCGCGGGGAAGAGCTCGGGGCGGCTCGGGTGGGCGGCGGCGAGCGCGGCGAGGCGTTCGCGGCGGCCGGGCCTGATCGCGGCCAGGTGCGACACGGCCTCTTGGACGACCGATGCGGTCTTCGAGTCCAGCGCGCGGTGGAGGACCGGCTCGAGTTCCGGGGCGTCGCCGAGGCGGCGGCCGAGCGCGCTCGCGATGGCCAGCGCCGTCCGGTACCCGTCCACATCGGCCATGGCGTCGAGCACGGGCGCGACGCGGCGGGCGTGCGCGAGGACGATCCGGCGCGGGAGCCGGTGGAGCAGGGCGATGAGCGACCAGCGGTCGGCTTCGGTGGAGAGGCCGTCGAGGAGGCGTTCACCGCTCGCGACGAGTTCGGGCCGGTGCGCGCTGCATCCGGCGAGGATCAGGCGGCCGACCATGTCGATGATCTTGGCGACGGTGCCTGCGGATCGCGCCGGTGAGGTCAGGCACGCCTCGGCGAACGATTCGAAGGCGGCCAGGCTCTCCTCGGTCCAGTCCTGCGGGCGGATCGCTTTGAGGCCCAGAAGGATCCGGTCGTGGATGGAACCTTGGTCCGTGGCGGCGCGGTCGAGGAGCGCGAAGAGCCCGGTGACGGCGGCCGGGTCGCGGCGCAGGGCGGCCGCGTGGACGAGGGCGCCGTAGGCGCGGGCGCGCGAGTCGGCGTCGGAGCGGCGGGTGGCGGCGAGGAGGTCGTCGCGGATCTCGTCGAAGGGCAGGTTGGCGGTGATGGCGAGGCGTCGGGCGGGGTCGCCGGCGATGCGGCGGTCGGTGAGGAGCCGCCTCGCGGCCTCGGTCCGCGCGTCGCGCGGGAGGAGGTCGAGGAGGGATTCGTCGTCGAGGTGGGCGCCCGCTGCACGGACGGCTTCGAGGACCGTCGTCCGCTGTGAGGGGGCGGTGCTGCGCAGTACGGCGGCGA
This sequence comes from Glycomyces sp. NPDC049804, assembly GCF_040674615.1. Taxonomy (NCBI): domain Bacteria; kingdom Bacillati; phylum Actinomycetota; class Actinomycetes; order Glycomycetales; family Glycomycetaceae; genus Glycomyces; species Glycomyces sp. NPDC049804. The sequence continues at coordinate 510,553 of NZ_JBFAMQ010000001.1, read as the reverse complement.
GCGCGGTGGCGTTGCCGCTCCGGCGGATCAGCGCGGCGGTGCGGGCCGGGGCTTCGGCGGCGAGGCGGCGGAGCAGGGACGGGCGCCGCATGGCCTCGTTGAGGAGTCGTTCGCGCTGGGGGTCGACGAGGTGGTTCCAGGCGCGTTCGCGGTCGGCGGCGAGGAGCGCCGGCATCGCGGTGAGGACGATGTGGTCGGTGGCGGCGGGCGCGGGGTGGTGTTCGAGGAGGTCGAGCCAGGCGAGGGGCGCGGCGGCGAGGGCCGCGCTGAGGCCGGAGCGGTGGCGGTGCCACCAGTCGGCCCGTTGCGCGGGCGTGCGATCGCCCAGGGCGGCCGAGGCGTAGGCGGTGAAGACCTCGGTGTGGTGGCGTGCGAACGCGGCCCAGGAGGCGACGTGCGGGGCGAGGGCGGGCAGTCCGGCCGCGATGACGGGGGCGGAGCAGGCCGCCAGCAGCTTCGCCGCCTCTTCGGGGCCGTGGCGTTCGGCCACCACCGGCAGGAGCCGGTCCGCGAGGGCCTCGTCCCGGTGCTTGCGCAGGGCGCGGTAGCCGGCGAGGCGGTCAGCCTTCGACTGGTCCGGCAGCGACTCGTCGGGGGTGGGCGGCGGGGGCGGGGTTTCCATGCGGCGCTCCAGAAGGCGTGTGCGGCGGTGCCGGGTCATCGTGTCACAGCGATGCCACCCGCGCCGGCGAAGCCGCTGGCCGCGGCGCAGGCTTACGTTGTACGGTACGTTCGCCGGGAAAGGGGTGGCCGATGGCGCGGGCGGGGCAGCAGGCCGGGTTGAGCCGGGAGCGGGTGCTGCGCGCGGCTGTGACCATCGCGGACGAGCGCGGTCTGGCGGCGCTGACGATGCGGAGCCTCGCGGAGTCGCTCGGGGTCGAGGCGATGTCGCTGTACCACCATGTGGCGAACAAGGAGGCGGTGCTCGACGGGCTGGTCGAGGTCGTCATGGCCGAGGTCGAAGAGGCCGTGGCGGGGCTCGATGCGCCCGCGCCCGAGGACGACTGGCGGTCGGCGATGCGGATGCGGGTGCTCGCGTCCCGGGAGGTGCTGGTGCGGCATCCGTGGGCGCCGGGGGTGTTCGAGACGCGGACTGGGGCGAGTCTGGCGGTCGCGCGGTACTTCGACGGGGTGCTCGGGCTGATGCGCCGCGCCGGTTTCAGCTACGAGCTGGGACATCGGGCGCTGCACGCCTTGGGGAGCCGGGCGCTGGGCTTCTCGCAGGAGCTGTTCGCGCCGGACGGCATGGAGGCGCCTGAGGAGGCCATGGCGGCGATGGCCGAGCAGGTGCCCCACCTGGTGGCGATGATCGCGGACGCCTCGCACGGCGGGGCTGTGCTGGGCTGGTGCGACTACCAGTCCGAGTTCGAGTTCGGGCTGGATCTGATCCTGGACGGCCTGGAGCGGTTGCGCGAGCGCACCTAAGCCCGGTTTTGCCGTGTTTGCACTGGTGGGGTGGGGTGCGCGCTTGACAGGCTTACAACGTAAGGCTTATCGTGACTTACAACGTAAGCCAGTGGAGGAGCGCATGAGAGCCATCGTCCAAGCACGCTACGGGCCGCCCCGGGAAGTGCTCGAGCTCAAGGAGATCGACCGGCCCGAACCCGGTCCCGGCGAAGTGCTCGTCGGCGTGCGGGCCAGCAGCGTCAACACCCCCGACTGGATCGCGGTCACCGGCGTCCCGTACGTGCTGCGCCTCCAAGGCGGCCTCCGCAAGTCGCCGCACGTGGTGCGCGGCAGCGACCTCGCGGGGATCGTCGAGGCGGTGGGCGCGGACGTCGCGGACCTCGCGCCCGGCGACGCGGTGTTCGGCTCGGTGTGGACGAGCGAGTTCGCCACGGCGGGGGCCTTCGCCGAGTACACCGTCGCGCCCGCGACCCAGCTCGCGCCGATGCCCGAGGGCGTGGGGTTCGAGGAGGCGGCCGCAGCGGTGATGTCGGGCGTGACCGCGCTGTGCGCCATGCGGGACACCGTGGAAGTCCGAAAGGGAATGAAGGTCCTCGTGAACGGCGCTTCCGGCGGCGTGGGGACCTTCGCGGTCCAGATCGCCGCGCACTGCGGCGCCGAGGTCGCCGGCGTCTGCAGCGGCGCCAATGCCGAGCTGGTGCGCGGACTCGGTGCGCGCCATGTCATCGACTACACCGAGGACGACTTCACCCGGGGTGGCGAACGCTACGACGTCATCCTCGACAACGTCCTCAACCACCCGCCGAGGCGCACCGCCCGCGCGCTCGCGCCCGGCGGGGTGCTCATCCCCAACAGCATCGGCAACTCCGGGGGCCTGCTCGCCGGGCTCGGCCGCATGGCGGGCGCGAAGCTCCTGGGGATGACGCGCCGCGCCGACGTCCGCTTCTCCCCCTCGGTGACGAACCGCGAGAACCTCACGGCCATAGGCGAACTGCTCGCCTCGGGCGCGGTCCGGGCGGTCGTCGAGCGGGCCTACCCGCTCGAGGAGACCCCCGCCGCCGTCGCGCACATGTTCACGCACCGCGCGCGCGGCAACATCGTCATCACCGTCGCCGCCTGACCCCGGACACCATGAAAGCCGCTGTCCTTCTGCGAAGGGCAGCGGCTTCCCGTTGAGAGCTGTGGAGGCTAGAGAGCGCGCAGGTTAGCGGCCTGCGGACCCTTCTGACCCTGCTCGATGTCGAACTCCACCCGCTGGTTCTCCTCGAGCGACTTGTAGCCGGTGCCAGTGATCGCGGAGAAGTGAACGAAGATGTCCGGGCCGTCGCCCTCCGGAGCGATGAAGCCGAAGCCCTTCTCCGAGTTGAACCACTTAACGGTGCCTTGCGCCATTACTGAATATCCTTGGTGTTGAGCTCAGACCGACGGTTTCGCACTCGGGACTCGCGTCCGTTCGCACTCCGCCGCCACGCGGTCTGATATTGCCGCCATTGCTGGCGCTTCACCACCCTGGTTCGCATTGCTGTGATCCAAGGTGGCCCCTGGACCCTACAGCACTCCCGCCCCATTGCACCCGCCCCGCGCGGAAATTATTCTCGCATTTGACCGTTTGTCCGATAATGTCCCGGGATTTTGCGGAGATTGGTGCCGAAGGTCATGCGGACAGGGGGTCGGAGACGGCCCGCCGGAAGGGGCCGGCCCGGTCGATCGCACGACCGGGCCGGCCCGTGCCGCGCTACGGGCGGTTGTCGTCGGGACGGGCGCGGTCGCTCTCGCGGGGTGCCTTGAGCGGCAAGGGTTCCGAGGTGCCGAGGCGCTGGCGCAGTTCGGAGAGGCCCTTGAGGGTGATGCGCAGCTGCGGGGCGTCCAGCAGGAGCTCGCCGGTGCGCGGGTGGTGGTGGGACTGCGGGATCTCGGTGAGCCAGCCGGCGTCGACGGCGGACTGGCGGGCCCGCCAGGCGCGGTCGCTCCGCTGCCGGTACGCCCAGCGGAGGTCTTCGAGCGCCTTGAACAGGCGGTTCTGGCCGAGGGCGATGGCCGGGTCGCGGGAGAGGATCTTCGCCGCGTCGGCGGCGGAGAACGTGCCGCGCGCGGACGCGAGGCGGTGCCAGGACTCGGCGGCGGGCGCGAGCGCCTCGACGTGCGATTCGGCGGTGTCGGCCCGGTCGGCCTCCTCCAGCACCATCAGGGCGAGGTCGCGGTTCGTGAGACCGCGGGGGTAGCTCTGGTCGCTGCGCGGGCTTGGGGTGACGTTCATGCATCCACTCCGTTCGTCGTGCTCTGACCACGACTCTACCGGTGGGGTACGACATTTCCGCCCGCGTGAAATCCGGCGGAGGCACTGGTCAACCGCCGGATCTTCCGTGTTCTCAGAGAGCGGCCAGATAGGACTCGAGGGTCGCGGCGTAGGCGGCCGGGTCCTCGTTCCAGGACGCGCAGTGGCCCGAGGCGGTCTCCATGACGGTGGTCTGCGCGGGGTCGAGCATCGACGCGAAGTCGAGCGTCGCCGTGTGGTCCACGGTCTTGTCGGCGGTGTCGACGAACAGGAGCACCGGCAGGTCGAAGTCGGCGGCGAAGTTGCGCTGGTCGAGGTCGTCGAAGTCGATGTCGGCGCGGAACTCGACGATCCGCTTGGCGGCCCAGGTGATCGGGTCGATGACGTTCCGGTCGGCGGCCTGCATGTCGAGCGTCGAGTTCCAGTCCATGACGGGCGAGTCGAAGACGAGGCCCTTGACGACGGACGGGTCGTCCAGGTGGCGGTAGGCGGTGGCGACGACCGCGCCGCCCATGGACCAGCCGTGGAGGATCACCGACCCCGCGCCGTTGGCGAGCGCGTAGTCGACCGCGGCGATGAGGTCCTCGCTCTCGTGCGCGCCGAGGCTGTGCATCCCGTTGGGGGCCTTGGGGGCGTCTTCGTCGTTGCGGTAGGTGACGGCCAGGACCGGGTGGCCGGAGGCGGCGTAGAGGCCCATGCCGCGCAGGGTCTCGGCGGGGGCGGCGTTGCGGCCGTGGACGGTGATGACCCATGTGTCCGAGGCGCCCGGCACGAACCAGGCGGGCATGTCGCCGAGGTCCGCGGGCACCTGCACGTCCTCGTAGTCCAAGCCGAGGCCGGTCTTGGGGTCCTCGCCGAAGGTCCACTTGTCGATGCGGGCCTTCGTGCCCGCGGCCAGGTCGCCGACGAGGACCGTTTCGACGGCACGCGTCACGGTCGCGTCGTCGCTGGCGAGGACGTCGCCGAGGACCGCTTGCCCGCCTTCCCATTCCAGGCCCCACGTGCCGGGCCGCTCGGTGTCATCGGTGAGCGGGAGGGTCACGGTGGCGCCGTCGGCGGCCGCGACGGTGAGCCCGTACGGGTCGTCCTCGTGCGTGACGTTGATGACCTCGCCTGAGAAGTACCAGCCCGCGGCGCCGAGACCGCCGAGGGCGAGCACGAGGAGCACGCTGAGCGCGATGACGACCGGGCGCAGCCAGCGCCGTCTGCGGGCGGGGGCCTCAGTGTCCAAGGGAGTCTTCAAAGCGGGTCCTACGAGGTCGGGAGGAGGGGGTGACCGCTCGATCTTAGATCGCGGCTGCGAGGCCGGCCTCCCTCGTAGGAGCTAGTCCCCGAGAGTGAGGAGGCGCTCGCGCGCCTCGCGGGCGGAGGCCGCGTGGTCCCCCATGCCCGTCCACGGGTCGGTCTTGCGGGCGAGGCGGCGGCGCATGGAAGCGGGGTCCTGGCCGTCGGGTGCCGCGCGGCCCAACTCGGCCCAGTCGAGCGGCGTGGCGACGGCCGCGCCGGGGCGGGCGCGCAGCGAGTACGGGCAGACGAACGTCTGGGCGTAGCGGTTGCGGCCGCAGTCGAGGAAGATGCGGTCGCCGCGCTTGGCCTTGCGCTGCGCGGTGGTGAGGTGGTCGGGGTCGGCGGCGGCGAGGCGTTCGGCGAGGCCGACCGCGAGGTCGTGCACGGCGTCGTAGTCGGCGGTGCGGTCGAGCGGGGCGGTGATGTGGAAGCCGCGGCCGCCGGTGGCCTGCACGAACGGCGCGAGGCCGACCTCGGCGTAGAGGTCGCGGAACCGGCGGGCGACATCCCGCAGGAGCGCCACCGGAGTGCCGTCGGCGGGGTCGAGGTCGATCACGAGCCGGTCCGGATGATCCGGCTTATCCACTGTAGAGAGCCACACGTGGAACTCGATGGCGGCCTGGTTCGCGAGGTAGACCAGGGTCGCCTCGTCGTCGCACACCACGTAGTCGACGGTGCCCTCCTTGGCCTTCATGGTCTCGGTGCGCACCCAGTCGGGGAAGTAGTCGGCGGCGTGCTTCTGGAAGAACCCGGAACCGGCGATCCCGTCGGGGAAGCGGCGCAGGGTCAGCGGCCGGCCGGCCAGGTGCGGGAGCATCGCCTCGGCGACGGTCCGGTAGTGGCCGACGAGGTCGCCCTTGCTCACGTGGTCGGCGGGGAACAGCTCCTTCTCGACCTTGGAGAGCTTGAGGTCGTGCCCGTTGATGTGCATGGTCTGCGTCGACATGCGCGGGAGGTACCCGGGCCGGGACGCGCGGAAACCGTCACACCGGGAGCGTGAGCGTGTTCCGCCAGCCGCCGCCAGGGGTCGCGCCCCAGGTCAGGGTGCCGCCCAGGAGCGCGGCGCGCTGCTGGAGGCCGAGAAGGCCGTGCCGCGAGCTCGGCAGTGGGACCGTGGGCCGCGTGGGGGCGGTGGAGGTGACCGTGACCGTGACGCGGCCGTCCTCGTGCCGGAGCGCGACTTCGGCGCTGGCGCCGGGGGCGTGCTTGCGGACGTTCGTCAGCGACTCCTGGACTGTGCGGTAGACCGCGCGTTCGGCGGGCGCGCCGAGCTCGGGGTGCGGGCCGATCTGGAGGGTCGCCTCGATGCCGCTGCCCGCCACGAGGTCCGCCAGCTGCGCGAGGGTCGGCTGCGGGGCGAGGTCGGTGGGGCCGGAGCCGCCCGCGCGCAGCACGTTCACCATGTGCCGCAGCTCGTCGAGGGTGCGAACGCTCAGTCTGCGGATCGTCCCGGCCGCCTCCTTCGCCTCGGCGTCCGCGGTGCTCACCTGGAGCGCCCCGGCCCGGACCGCGATCAGGCTGACCTGGTGCGACACCACGTCGTGCATCTCGCGGGCGAGCTGGGCGCGCTCCTCGGCGAGGATCTTCTGCGTCGCCATCAGCTGCTCGTGCTCGCGCGCCTCGGTGATCTCCTCCAGGCGCGCGGAGAGCTCCCGGCGGGCCTGCACGAACTGGCCGAGGAACGCGGCCGCGGCGGCGGGCGCCAGCGCGTACGCGATGTACGCGAGCCACCAGGAGTCGATCACGATGTCGCCCAGCTGGGTGTCGACCGGCCAGATCATGCAGGTCGCGAGCACGAGCGCGCATGTGGCGACGAGCCATTTGCGGTGGGAGACGGCCGCGAACGTGAACAGCGCGATGAGCGCGGCCGCGGAGTTGCCGATCAGCCACGCGCTCGGCAGCGTCAGCGCGAACACGGCGAGCGGCCAGCGCCGCCGGGCGAACAGCGCGAGGACGCCGAGCACGGTGAGGATCATCTGCCAGGTGAGGACCGGCCACCAGTACGAGTACCAGAGGTCGGCGGCGGCGACCGCGACCACCGCCGTGTCCGTCATCCACGGACGCCACCAGCGGCGCAGCCGGTTCACCGGCGGTCCCGCAGGAGCCCGGCGCGCTCGGCCGCCAGCGCGGCCTGGACGCGGCCGGAGACCTCGAGCTTCGTGAGGATCGCGCTCACGTGGTCCTTGACCGTGCCAACGCCGAGGTAGAGCCTGGCGGCGATCTCCCCGTTCGAGAGCCCGTCCGCGAGCAGGACCAGGATCTCGCGCTCGCGGGCGCTCAGGCGCTCGATGGGGCCGCCCTCCGGGGTGCGCCCGGCGAGGTAGCCGTCGACCACGGTCGAAGTGACCTTCGGAGAGAGGACCACGCCGTCCGCGGCGAGCGTGCGCACCTGGAGCGCCAGATGCTCGGGGTCGGTGTCCTTGAGGAGGAACCCGGCCGCGCCCATGCGCAGCGCGGCGGCCACGTACTCGTCCGTGTCGAACGTGGTCAGCATGGCGACGATCGGCGGGCTGGGGAGGGCCCGGAGGCGTTCGAGCACGGTCAGGCCGTCCACGTCCGGCATGCGGATGTCGAGCAGCACCACGTCGGGGTGGAGCCGCCCGACCTCGGCGAGCGCCTGGCGGCCCGAGACCGCGGCGACCACCTCGATGTCCCCGGCGGCGTTCAGGATGTGCTGGAAGCCGGTGCGGATCAGGGCCTCGTCGTCGACGACCAGTACGCGGATCACCGGGCCTCCTCTCGTTCGCAAGTCTGAGACGATTGGTAGCACGTCCGCGCCACGTTCCGCCCCCCTCGGGCCGCGAAGTCCGGGAAAGACCCGCCGATCGGCGGGTGCGATCCGGCCGGGCGGCGGATCGGTTGCGCCCTGGCAGCGGGTCGGGTCCCGCGCATCGCCGGATGGGAACCGCCCGAATCCCGCCGCACGCTGGGTCGATGGCTAACAACATCATCGAGTTCAGGCCTCGTGAACTCGCCCCCGCACCCGAGGAGCCGCCCGCCCGCGACGCTTCACTCGGCCGCATCATCGGCCTCGACGCCGCCCGCGCCCTCGCCGTCTTCGGCATGTACTACTCGCACGTGGGCCCGTGGGCGAACGAGTCGGGCACGTGGAAGAGCTTCCTCATGGAGATCCCCCACGGCCGCTCCTCGGCGCTGTTCGCGACCCTCGCCGGGCTCTCCCTCGTCCTCATCGCGGGCGGCTCGCGCCCCAAGACCGGCCGGCCCATGCGGCAGGCGGTCGTGCGCATCGCCATCCGCTCCGTGCTGCTGCTGGCGCTCGGCTCGTGGCTGGTCGCCATGGGCACCTCGATCGTGGTCATCCTGGCGTACTACGGCCTGTTCTTCCTGCTGGCGCTGCCGTTCATCAAACTGCGGGCGCGGACCCTCGCGATCCTCGCGGTCGCCGTCGGCATCGGCGGGCCGATGATCATCCAGTGGGCGTGGTCCTCCGACACCTCCTGGATGGAGGCGATCGACGCGAAGGACCCGCTCGCGATGTGGAGCGGCGAAGGCGTCACCTCGCTGCTGGTCCTCGGCACCTACCCGGGCATCGCTTGGATGGCGTACATGTTCGCGGGCATGGCGATCGGCAAGCTCGACCTGACGAAGCCCGCCGTCCAGGCGCGCCTCCTCATCATCGGCCCGGCGCTGGCCCTGCTCGGCTACGGCGGCGCGTGGCTCATCGGCAAGTTCCTGCCCTCGGTGGACACCTCGGCGATGGACGCGAGCTGGAAGGCCTTCGACGAGGCCATGTCGAAGGCCCTGGACGGCCAGGACACCAAGAACTGGACCGAGGAGCAGTGGAAGGCCTTCGACGCCGAGCACGCCTCGATCTACGACCTCATGCCCAAGGACGAGGGCATGACCGGCACCGGCTTCGACTGGACCGGCCTGGTCGCCGCGAGCCCGCACTCCAACATGCCCTTCGAGCTCGCCGGCAACATCGGCGTCGCCTTCACGCTCATCGCCGGCCTCGTGCTCCTCTTGGGCCGCTTCGCGAAGCTCCGCTTCTGGCTCGCCCCGCTCATCGCGGTCGGCTCGATGTCCCTCACCGCTTACGTCGCGCACATCGCGGCCGTCTGGTACCTCATCGACCACCCCGCCAACGGCGTCGGCTACGAGACCGGCTGGCGCATGTGGGCGGTCTTCGTCGTGGCCATGCTCGCCTTCGCCCTCCTCTGGAAGCGATTCCTGAAGCGCGGCCCCCTCGAATACCTCATGCACTGGGCGACGCTCCCCGCGAAGCTCGTCAAGTAACTTCACTCCCGCACACGGCGGACCGGCGCGCACTGGGGTAAGCGCCGGTCCGCCATTTCGCTTGCCGCCGTGATGAAGTCCGCCAAGGCCGGGGTCGGGGGCGTCGACTTCGGCCAGGCGAGGGCCACGGTGCTCGGGGCGACGCCGTCGAGGTCGCGGTAGGCGATGTCGGGGCGGGCGTAATAGCGGGCGGCCGAGGCGGGGGCGAGGGCGATGCCGTCGCCGTTGGCGATCGCGGTGAGCCAGTCGTCGGGGTGCTCGGTCACCGCGCCGACCTTGACCGGGCGGCCGCCGCGGGACTCCGCGCCGATCCAGTGGTCCCGGAAGGCCCCCGTCGCCGCAGGGGCCGCGATGAACGGCTCGTCCAAGAGATCCGCGAAGACGAGCGCGTCGCGTCGCGCCAGCGGATGGTTCGCGGCCATCGCCACGCAGCGGGGCTCGGTGAGCAGTTCGAGCAGATGGAACGCGTCCTGGTCCGGGAACGGCAGCCGCATGAACGCCGCCTCGACCTCGCCGGAGGCCAAGGCCGCGGTCGGCGCGCCCCAGCTCGCCTGGCGCAGTTCGACCCGCCAGTCTGCACGGCGCTCGCGGAAGGCGGCCGTGATCGCCTGGGTCTTCTCGTTGGCGGCGCTGGCGAGGAAGCCGACACGGAGCACTTTGGACGACGTCGCTGCAGCGGCTCGCACGGCGCGTTCGGCACGGTCCCAGGCGTCCAGGACCGGGCCGATCGATTCGGCCAGCGCCGCACCGGGTCCGGTGAGGGCCATGCCGGCCTTGGAGCGTTCGAAGAGGGCCGCGCCGAGCTGCTCCTCGAGCTGGCGGATCTGCTTGGTCAACGCCGGCTGCGAAATGTAGAGACGCGCCGCGGCCTTCGTGACGCTGCCTTCCTCGGCGACGGCCTGGAAGTAGCGCAGGAGCCTGGTGTCCACATCCATAACCGGAGGTTATCTATACAGGTATTGGACACGGTTCGCGGGACGTCTGAGACTGGAGGCGATCCGGCGGAACGGCCGCCGGGCGTTCGCCGGAAGTCGCACACCATGTTCATCGCGCTCGTCGCCCTCACCGCCGTCAACATCGCCGCCAACGCGATCGAGGCAGTCGGGAACTTCATACAGGCCGAATGGGTCAAGCGGAACTCGCACGCGGTCGGGGTCCCGGACTCGTGGCTGCCGTCCCTCGGGTGCGTGAAGGCGGCCGCGGCGGTCGGGCTCGCAGCCGGGTTCTGGTGGCGGCCCTTGGGGATCGCCGCCGGGATCGGCCTCGTCGTGTTCTTCGTGCTGGCGTTGGCGCTGCATGTGCGGGAGCGGGTGTTCCACAACATCGCCGGGCCGATCGGGTTCCTGGCGTTGAGCATCGCGGCGCTGTGGCTCATGGCCGCCGCGTGAGCATGGCCGGCGGGTCCGTTACGGCCCCGCCGGCCGGCTGCGGGTCAGCAGGTTGTGGCTAGTCGAGACCGTTGGCGATGGCGCTGACGAGGGCGCCGTTGCTCGTGTCGCCGGACAGCTCCCAGGCGAACGCGCCGCCGAGGCCCTGGCTGTTGGCCCAGGCCGTCTTGGTCGCGATCGTGGCCGGGGTGTCGTAGCTCCACCATTCGCCGTTGCAGTAGGCGTAAGCGGTGCCGCCGACGGTTCCCGTTGCGGGGCATTCGCTCACGAGGACCTTGTAGTCCTCGATGCCGGCCTCGTAGGTACCTGGCGCCGGGCCGGTCGCGGAGCCGCCAGGTGCCGACTGGGTGACGCCGGTCCAACCGCGGCCGTAGTAGCCGATGCCGAGCAGGAGTTTCGAGGACGGGATGCCGAGCGACTTGAGCTTGGCGATCGCGGTGGCGCTGTCGAAGCCCGCGATCGGCTGGCCGCTGAAGGAGTTCAGCGCGGAGTGGGGGGCGGTCGGTCCGTCCTTGTCCCAGGCGCCGAAGTAGTCGTAGGTCATCACCTGGTAGTAGTCGACGTACTGGGCCGCGGTGCCGTAGCCGCCGAGATCGATCTTGCCTCCGGAGGTGCCGTCGGCGGTGATCGCGGCCGTGACGAGCTCGCTGCCGAACTTGGCGCGCAGGGCCTTCATGAGGTTGGTGAAGGCCTGAGTGCCGGAGGTGTCGCAGGTGAGGCCGCAGGCGTTCGGGTACTCCCAGTCGATGTCGATGCCGTCGAACAGGCCGTTCCAGCGGGCGTCGTGCAGCAGGTTGTAGCAGGACTCGGCGAACGCGGCCGGATTCTGCGCCGCCTGGCCGAAGCCGCCGGAGTAGGTCCAGCCGCCGAAGGACCAGACGACCTTGATGTGCGGGTACATCTCCTTGAGCTTGATGAGCTGGTTGAAGTTGCCGCGCAGGGGCTGATCCCAGGTGTCGGCCTTGCCGTCGACCGACTGGTCGGCGGTGTAGGCCTTGTCGATCGCCGCGTACGAGTCGTCCAGTGTGCACTGGCCGTTCTTGACGTTGCCGAACGCGTAGTTGATGGTCGTGAGGTCCTCGGCCGACCCGGAGGTGACGATGTTCTTGACGTGGTAGTTGCGCCCGTACACGCCCCACTCGGTGAAGTAGGCCGCGTTGATCTTGCCGCCGCCGCCGGGGTTGCCGGTGGGCTCCTCGGTGGGCTGCTGCGTGGGGCTCTGGGACTGGGTGGGGTTCGTGTCGCCGCCGCAGGCGCCCTTGGACTCCCAGACACCCCATTCGCCGGTGGTGCCGGGGGTCTCGCCCTGGGTCCACCACTTGGCGCGGTACTCGGTGCCGTTGTGGCTGGCGGTGTCGCCGCCGACGTAGACCTTCGACGCGGACCAGGCGGGCGAGCAGGCGATCGCGGCGGAGGCAGTGAAGGGGTTGGCGACGGTGTAGATCGCTCCGGCGGTCATCACGGCCAGGGCCGCGCCGATCGCCGCGATCATCCGTCTCGTTTTCAGTCGTCTCAATGTTCCTCCCAAAAGTAAAGAGACTTAACTGATAGGTATCTTTATTTTTACGGCAGCACGGAGCGAAGTCAAGGATTTGCATTGAAAAATTTCAATGGTTCGGTTCGCCTGAAATGGGAGCGTTCTATTGCGACGCAGCGCGACGACCGCCTCCACACTTTCGTTTTGCGCGGCCCCGCTACAGTGGTCTGCGAAGGCAGGCAGGGCCAGAGGGGCGGCGCCGCCGCACCCGCGCTCGCGAGGCGAGAGCGGACGCGGCGGCACCGCCCCTCACCCGTCCCCGCTGGAGGACGGCGTTAGAGCCAGCCGTTGCGCTTGAAGCCCCGGTACAGCAGGACGCACACGAGCACCATCAGCAGCAGCGACATCGGATACCCGACCACCCAGTGCAACTCGGGCATGTCGTCGAAGTTCATCCCGTAGATCCCCGCGATGATGGTGGGCGCGATGGCGATCGCGGCCCACGCCGAGATCTTCTTCGTGTCCTCATTCTGCCAGGTGCCGATCTGGCCCTGGTGGGCGGTGAGCACCGTCCCCAGCAGGCTCATGCACGTCTCGATCGCCGCGTCGACGCGGATCAAATGCGCGGCGACCGTGCCGAAACCCCGGTGCTGCAGGACATCCAGACCCCCGCGCCGCTGCTTGAGCGAGCGGGCGAACGGCACGAGGGGCTGCACGGCGTTCTGGAATTCCAGGGTCTCGCGGATGAGGAAGTAGATCTCCTGGTTGCGGTCGACGCGCCCGCCGGAGAAGATCGCGCGCTCAAGGTCGTTCACGTCGTCCGCGAGGTCTTCGACCGCGCCGTCGTACTGCTGCACGATCGCGTCGAACAGGGCGTGGACGACCCCCGCCAGACCCTCGGCGCGGAACGCGGGATCCTCGGCGAGGCGGCGGCGAACGGCGGGAGCGGGATCGACCACGCCGCGGCGGACGGTGACGAGCGAGCGCCCATCGGTGTAGAAGGTGAGGTCGCCGGTCTCGACCTGCCGGGTCGCCTCGATGTACCACACGGTCTTCACGAGTACGAGCATCGCGCCCTCGACGGTCTCGACCTTGGGGCGGCGGTGGGTCGTGTGCGCGGGGTCGACGCTGAACCGGTCGAGTCCGAGGGCTTCGAGCGCGGCGGCGAGGAGTTCGGGGTCGGGGGCGTGGAGCTCGACCCACACGAAGGAGTCCTCGGGAGCGGCGTCGCCGCGCAGCTGAGCGGCGTCGCCTCGATGGACCTCGGCCCCGCCGGGCCCGACCACGGTGTAGTCGATCATCCCGCGCCTCCGTTCCCTTCCCGCGCCGGCGACCTCGCTTCGATGCC